>CAXTVB010000185.1:0-4051 GCA_964247555.1 uncultured Sphingomonas sp.
CTCCGCCTCGCTCAGCGGGTGGCTGCCGCTGCTGACGCTCGTCCGCAGCTGCCTGCGGGGGATCGACGTGATGAGCCCCGCGGGCGGTGTCATCGTCAACCTCACCGCGGTGCGACCGTTTCCTGACGACGTGCAGTCGGCGCGCGTCATCGACCTGGCGCATGCGCGCGGTAATCGACTGATGACCGTCGGCGAGCGCGGCGATGCGCTCCGGCTGGTCACGCGGGCGCCGAGCCTGTTGGGGCAGGGGCTGACGATCGCGGCGAACGGCACGACCTATGCGATCCAGTTGCCCCTGATCGGCGCCTACCAGGCCGCCAACGCGCTGGTCGCCGCGGCGTTGGTGATCGCGACGGGTGGCGACGTGGCGACGACGCTGGGAAATCTTGCGCGGCTGCGGCCGGTACGCGGGCGGCTGGAGCGCGCGGTGATCTCAGGCAGCGGCGCGCCGGTCTATGTCGACTATGCGCATACGCCCGATGCCGTGGCGGCGGCGATCGACGCGCTGAAACCGCATGCGGGCGGGCGGCTGATCGTGGTGCTGGGTGCCGGCGGCGACCGCGACGCGGGCAAGCGCGAGGAGATGGGCGCGGTCGCCGCGGCAGGCGCGGACGTCGTCATCGTGACCGACGACAATCCGCGCGGCGAAGACCCTGCGGCGATCCGTGCCGCGGTGCTGAAGGGCGCGCCCGCCGGGACGGAGATCGCCGATCGCCGCGACGCCATCGCCGCCGCGATCCGTCAGGCGGGGGCACAGGACATCGTGCTGATCGCGGGCAAGGGACACGAACAGGGGCAGATCGTCGGCGATCGGGTGTTGCCGTTCGACGATGTCGCCGTGGCGCGGGAGTTCGGGGGGTGAGGGGCTTCTTCTTCTCGCTCCCCTCCCGCTTGCGGGAGGGGTTGGGGGTGGGCGCACCCTCTCCGCGTGCGATAGACGCGCGGGTTGCTGCCGATCGGCTCGAACCAGCGGGTCGCCCTTGGATAGCGAGCGCCCACCTCCCAGCCCCCTCCCGTAAACGGGAGGGGGAGCGCTGATGACCCTCTGGACCGCCGCGGAGATCGCGGCCGCGACCGGTGGCACCGCGTCGGCCGACTTCGCGGTCACCGGCATCGCCTTCGACAGCCGCGAAGTCGGCCCCGGCGACCTGTTCGTCGCGATGAAGGGCGAGGCGACCGACGGGCATCGCTTCCTGGACCAGGCGTTCGCGCAAGGCGCGGGCGGCGCGATCGTCTCGGAGCCGACCGGCCATCCGCATGTCCTGGTCGCGGATGGCTTCTCAGCACTTCAGGCGCTCGGCCATGCCAGCCGCGCGCGGACGACCGCGAAGATCGTGGGCGTCACCGGCTCGGTCGGCAAGACATCCGCCAAGGAAGCGCTGTTCGCCGCGCTCGACCGATCGATGCCCGGCCGTGTCCACCGATCGGTCAAGAGCTACAACAACCACACCGGCGTACCCTTGAGCCTGGCGCGCATGCCGCGCGACGCCGAGGTCGGCGTGTTCGAGATGGGGATGAACCATGCCGGCGAACTCGCCGAGCTGACGCGCATGGTGCGCCCAGACGTCGCGATCGTCACCGCGATCGCGCCCGCGCATACCGAATTCTTCTCGGGCGAAAGCGCGATCGCCGACGCCAAGGGCGAGATCTTCCAGGGGCTGGAGCCCGGCGGCACCGCGATCGTCCCGTTCGACAGCCCGCACCGCGACCGACTGATCGCCGCGGCCCGGCCGCACGCCGCGCATATCGTGACCTTCGGGCTGGATGACGGCGCGGACGTCCGCGCGATCGAGGCGATGCGCCTGCCGACGGGCACGTTCATGACCGCGCGCGTCGGCGACGAGGAACTGAGCGTCACGATCGCACAAGCGGGCATGCACTGGGTGTCGAACGCGCTCGCGGTGCTGGCGGCTATACGGGCCGTGGGTGCGGATCTCGGGCTGGCCGGCCTGGCGCTCGCCGATCTCGGCGGACTGGCCGGGCGCGGCGCGCGGCTGACGGTGCGCGCAGGCGACGGCGAGGCGATCGTCATCGACGAAAGCTATAATGCCAACCCGGCTTCGATGGCGGCGACGCTGGCGGTGCTGGCGCACGAGCCCGGCCGCCATCTGGCGGTGCTGGGCGAAATGCGCGAGCTGGGCACCGCGTCGCCGGCCTATCACTCTGCACTTGCCGCGCCGATCCTCGCCGCGAACGTCGAACGGGCGCTGCTGGTCGGCGAAGCGATGGCGCCGCTGGCCGAAGCGCTTGAGGGGCGGGTCGAATTCGTCCATGTGCCCGACGCGGCAGCAGCGCTCGCGTCGCTCCGGCAGGTCCTGGCGGCGGGCGACGTCGTACTCGTCAAGGGATCGAACGGGGTGGGGCTGGCGAGGGTCGTCGCCGGGCTCGAGGACGTGAAGTAATGTTGTTCTGGATCGCCAAGCATTTCGGCTTCGAGGGCCTGCTGAATCTCATCCGCTACCAGACCTTCCGCACCGGCGCGGCGGTGGCCACGGCATTGGTCATCGGCCTCATCATCGGACCGAAGTTCATCGGCTGGCTGCGCGTGCGCCAGGGCAAGGGCCAGCCGATCCGCGCCGACGGCCCGCAGACGCATCTGGCCAAGCGCGGCACGCCGACCATGGGCGGGCTGATGATCCTGACGAGCATGGGTCTGTCGATCCTGCTGTGGATGGATCTGGCCAATCCCTATGTCTGGGCATGCCTCTTCGTGACGCTCGGCTTCGGCGCGATCGGGTTCATGGACGATTACGACAAGGTGCGGAAGGCGAGCACCGCGGGCGTATCGGGCCGGGTCCGGCTGCTGATGGAATTCGCCGTCGCCGGGATTGCCGCGACGGTCATCATGCAGTCGAACGGGCCGCATCTGTACCTGCCGTTCACGACGCGGATGTACCTGGACCTGGGCTATGCGTTCCCGATCTTCGCGGCGTTCACGATCGTGGCGTTCGGCAATGCGGTGAACCTGACCGACGGGCTGGATGGGCTGGCGACGATGCCCGTCATCATCGCCAGCGTGGCGTTCATGGTCATCGTGTATCTGGTCGGCAACGTGAAGTTCGCCGATTACCTCGGCATCCCGCACGTGCCGGGCGCGGGCGAGCTGGCGATCTTCTGCGGCGCGGTGGTCGGGGCAGGGCTCGCCTTCCTTTGGTTCAACGCGCCGCCTGCGGCGGTGTTCATGGGCGATACCGGTAGCCTCGCGCTGGGCGGGGCGCTGGGGACGATCGCGGTGGTCGCGCATCACGAGATCGTGCTGGGGATCATCGGCGGTCTGTTCGTGGTCGAGGCGCTGTCGGTCATCATCCAAGTGTTCTTCTACAAGCGCACCGGCCGGCGCGTGTTCAAGATGGCGCCGATCCACCATCATTTCGAACAGCTCGGCTGGAGCGAGCCCACCGTCGTGATCCGCTTCTGGATCATCGCGTTGGTGCTGGCGCTGGCGGGGCTGTCGACGTTGAAGCTGCGGTGAGGCGAATGATCGCATTCGCCCCACCGCATCCCCGCGAAGGCGGGGATCCAGACGAAGGGAGTCTGGGCTCCCGCTTTCGCGGGAGAACAGTCATATGATTATCGCGCGCGCCTGGGTTGGGAAGCGGTACGCGGTGCTGGGGCTGGCACGCTCGGGGGCTGCGACGGTGCGCGCGCTGGTGGCCGGTGGGGCGTCGGTGGTGGCTTGGGATGCGGATGAGGCCAGGCGTGATCAATTCCTCCCCGGGACGGGGAGGGGGACCAGCGAAGCTGGTGGAGGGGGGGCTGCGTCGAGCGATCCGCTTGTGGCCCGCCCCCTCCACCATCCTGCGGATGGTCCCCCTCCCCGTGCCGGGGAGGAATTGACCATCGCTGATCTCGACGGGGTTGACCTCACCACCTTCGATGCCCTGATCGTCTCCCCCGGCGTGCCGCTCAACACCCACCCGCTCGCCGCCAAGGCGCGCGTCAGCGGCACCCCCGTCATCGGCGACATCGAACTCTTCGCCCAGGCCCGCGCCGACCTGCCGCCCCACAAGGTCGTCGGCATCACCGGCACCAACGGCAAGTCGACGACGAC
>CAXTVB010000185.1:4061-5723 GCA_964247555.1 uncultured Sphingomonas sp.
TCCTCCGGACCGCTGGCATCCCGAGCCTGATGGGCGGCAATATCGGTCTGCCCATCCTGGTCGCCGAACCGCTCGCCGCGGGCGGGGTCTATGTCCTCGAACTGTCCAGCTACCAGATCGACCTGACGACATCGCTCGATTGCGACGTTGCGGTCCTGCTCAACATCACC
Source organism: uncultured Sphingomonas sp. (assembly GCA_964247555.1). Taxonomy (GTDB): domain Bacteria; phylum Pseudomonadota; class Alphaproteobacteria; order Sphingomonadales; family Sphingomonadaceae; genus Sphingomonas. The sequence goes on from CAXTVB010000185.1 coordinate 4,232, forward strand.
CCCGATCATCTCGACCGCTATGACGGGTTCGATGGGTACGCCGCCAGCAAGGCCCGGCTGTTCGCGATGCAATCGTCGACCAACCAGGCGGTGATCGCGATCGGCGATGCGCCCTCCGCCGCGATCGCGCGCAGCCTGTCGGCGCGGGCCGAGCATCTGGCCAAGATCGCGCCGGGCGTGTGCATGGACCAGTCGCGCTGGCCCGCGCTGCAAGGGCCGCACAATGCGCAGAACGCGCTCGCCGCCATCGCCGTCGCCAAGGCGCTGGGCGTCGCGGAAGCCGATATCGATCGCGGGCTGGAAAGCTTCGTCGGCCTCCCGCACCGGATGCAGACGGTCGCCACGCGAGGCGGTGTCGCGTTCGTCGACGACAGCAAGGCGACGAACCCCGAAAGCACCGCTCCCGCGCTGGGTGCGTTCGCCAGCATCCACTGGATTCTCGGTGGCCAGGCGAAGGGCGACGATCTCGACGCCTGCGCGCCCTATCTCGACCACGTCGTCGCGGCCTATACGATCGGCGACGCGGCCCCGTTGTTCTTCGACCTGCTGAAGGGCCGCGTGCCCGCCGTCGAGCAAGCCGGCGATCTTTCTACCGCGGTCGCGCGCGCCGCGGCCGCCGCGCGGGCCGGGGATACGGTGCTGCTGTCGCCGGCCGCTGCCAGTTTCGACCAGTTCACCGATTATGCCGCGCGCGGAGACGCGTTCCGCGCCGCCGTGGAGGCGCTGCCATGACCGATGTCAGGATGGATCGTCGCGGCGGGCTGATGGCGAAGGTGCGACAACGCGGCGGGCGCGGCGACCGGTCGCCGCTCGGCACCTGGTTCTTCGACATCGACCGGATGCTGCTGCTGCTGACGTTGTTCCTGATCGCGATCGGGCTGGTCGCGGTCGCCGCCGCGTCGCCCGCCAGCGCGGTCCGCTATTCGGGCGAGCATCACAAGATCGCCCCGCTCTATTATTTCTGGCGGCAGCTGATGTGGGTCGCGGTGTCGCTGCCGATCCTGTTCGGCATGTCGATGCTACCGCTCGCGATGGCGCGGCGGATCGCGATCGTCGGTGCGGCATTGTTCGTCGTGCTGCTCGCGGCGACGCCGTTCGTCGGCGTTTCGGTCAACGGCGCGCGGCGCTGGATCGGTTATGGCTTCGCGCAGTTCCAGCCGTCGGAATTCCTGAAACCGTTGTTCATCGTGACGGTCGCATGGATCCTGTCGCTGAAGGCGAAGGACGACGAGCTGCCGACCGTGCTGATGACGGGGGCGATGACCGGGCTGGTCGCGGTGCTGCTGATGCTGCAGCCCGATTTCGGGCAGACGGTGATCTTCTGCACCGTCTGGCTCGCGCTGCTGATGATCGCGGGGACGCCGACCAAGGTGCTGGTCGGCATCGTCGCGATGGTGCCCGCGGGGCTGGTGTCGGCCTATATCTTCTACGGCGTCGCGCGGTCGCGGATCGACGCGTTCCTGTTTCCCGCGGTCGACGGCGAGGGCGCGGC
>CAXTVB010000186.1:0-5686 GCA_964247555.1 uncultured Sphingomonas sp.
CAGATGCGCTGGTTGCTCGTCCTGCAGCCTCCCGACCAGCGTCGTCGCCTCCGGTAGGGCCGCATATCCGAGAGACCGGACGAGCCCGAGATCCGACATGATCGCACCCGGGAGGCGGAAGCCCGGCGAGGCTAGGCGCAGCATCTGCAGCTTGCACCGCGTCATCCCCGCCGCCGCGAACGCGTCCGGGAACAGCGAGATGAGATCGTCGCCGGGACACACGATGATCGCGGCGGCGCGGATGGTGCCGGCGGTCGTATTCAGCCTGCCGCTATCGACCGCGTGCACCGCGACCCCTCGCCGAAATGCCACGCCGTGCGCCGCTGACAGCCAGGCGGCCAGTTTGGGGATCGCGGCCCGCGATTCGACGCGCAGATCGATTGCGCTGGTCAGAACGCCCTCCAGTCGCTCCGGCCGGATATTGCCCAGCAATGCGTCGGCGCCGGCGCGATCGAGCCACGTGCACCCCTCCGCCATGTCGGTTTCGAGAAACGCGCGGCAGACCGCGGCCGCCTCAGGCCGTTGTGCGACCATTACGAGGCCCGTCTGTTCGATCCTGATCCCCGCGGGCCCGGCAATCTCTGCCCAGACGTCGCGCGACCGTCGCGCGCGACGCCAGACCGTTCCGGGCTCCTGGCCAGTCACGGTGACGAACCCGAAATTGCGGATCGATGCGCCGTTCGCCTGCGCATCGCGGTCGATCACGACGACACGCAAGCCCTGGCGCGCCGCCGCAAGCGCATGCGCCAACCCCACGATCCCGGCGCCGACGATGGCGATATCGAACGAGTCCTCGGCCATGTGCTCCCCTGTCGCCGTCATCCTTTGATCCGATCGATCGCGGACGGCCAAGGCTTTGGTCGAATGGCGACCATAGATGCCGCCTATCGAGCGTGCTCAGACGAGATGCGTCATCAGCGCAGCGCCAACCATTGCGGGATCGGAGATCGAATCCCGGCCATTCTCGACCCGACCGGCGAGACGGCGGAGAAAGGCCGGCTCGCCGTCGATGCGTATCGCAAAATCATACCATCCCGCGGTCGTCGCCAGCGGCCAGCGCAGCACGGTCGACCCGCCGGCGGCCAGCGTGACCGCCTTCGCCGCGAGCGCGCTACCATAGGCCAACGGCGATATCGTCACCTGGCGCGCCCGGGTGCCCGGATTGGCGATCGTCAGCGCAAGCCGGTGCGGGTCCGCGTCGGCCGTGGAGGATAGGGCGAGCGTCATCGGGTCGGCGACGCCCATCACATGCCGGTGAAACCCGTTCGGACCCAGCACCCAAAGATCATGAGGATCGCCAGCCTTTGCAGCCGCCCAAGTCCCCGTGACGGTCGCGCCCGCACCGACCGTGTAACGGCGCGGAATGTCGCCAAGCCGCCGTCGGTCGTAGACATGGACCACCGCCGCGACCGAGCCGGCATTCGCGAACCGCAGATCGACGCCCGTCCGCGAAACCGCAGCTTCCATGCTCAGCGCATAGGGCAATGCGCGCGATCGCCGGACGCCTATGGCCTGGATCGGCGGTTGCGGAGCTGATGGCGGCACCGCGGGTGTCTGCGCGGGAAGCGCCGCAGCGCGGGCCGCGATTGCCGCGGTCGCCGGCAACGGTGCCCAATTGCGCGCATCGTTGGGCCGGCGGAAATCGAACACGGACGTCATGTTGCCGCACACCGCGCGTCGCCAGGAAGAGATATTGGGCTCGTGCACGCCGAACCGTTCCTCCAGGAACCGGATCACCGACGTATGGTCGAACACCTCGCTGTCGACCCACCCGCCGCGGCTCCACGGCGACACGACATACATGGGCACACGCGGACCCAGGCCATAGGGTCGGCCGATCAGCGCGGGTCGTTCGTCCTTCGCATCGCCGACCGACGCGACGAGATGATAGTCCCCGTCCGTCGCCACCGTGGACGCGCCGGCCAGCCCGCCTGGCGCGCGTGCATCGCGGGACGGCGGGGCGGGGGGCGGGACGTGATCGAAGAACCCGTCATTCTCGTCGAACATCACGAACAGCGCGGTGCGGCTCCAGACCGCGGGGTTGGCGGTCAACGCGTCGAGAACCTGTGCGGTATGATCGGCGCCCTGCGCGGGGCTGGACGCGGCGGGGTGTTCGGACGCCTTCGCGCCAGCGACGATCCACGCGACCTGCGGCATCGTCCCCGCCAGCGCATCCGTACGGAGCTGGTCGATCCCGCGCGTGCTCATGCCGCGCACGATCAGGTCGTGATCGGGCCCGGTAGGCCCCGCCTCCAACGCGTCGCGGAACCGACGAAACCCGGCCATCGGATTGTCGCTGAAATTGTCGGCCATGTCCTGGTAGATCCGCCAGTCGATCCCGGCGGTCTGCAGGCGCTCCATATAGGTCGTCCAGCGATAGCCGTCGGGATGGCCACCATCCTTCACCACGCTGTCGTGTGAATTGCCGATCGAGGGGCCGCCATGCCGGCCACCCGGATCGTTGGTGCCACTCCACAGGAACAGCCGGTTCGAATTGGTGCCGGTCTGGATCGAGCAATGATACGCGTCGCAGATCGTGAACGCCTCCGCGAGCGCGAACTGAAAGGGCAGGTCCGCCTGCCGATAATGGCCCATCGCGCGTACCGTCTTGGCGGCAGGCCAATGGCTCATGCGCCCTTCGTCCCACGCTGCCTGCGTGTCGGGCCAGGTGTGCGGCGTGCCCTGCGCGCGCATCAGGGCGAACTTCTCCTGCGTGTCGAGGTGGAAGGGCGCGAGCGTGCCGGTGGGTGCCGTTCCATCCGATTGCGTCCAGACGGTCTGCCGGAGCGGCCCGGTGGCGGACGGGATCGGGAATCGATCCGCGAACCCGCGCACGCCGGGCATCGACCCGAAATAATGATCGAAGCCGCGATTTTCTTGCATCAGAATGACGACGTGTTCGACATCCCTCAGCGACCCGTGCCGCACCGCGGCATCGATGCCGAACGCCCGCGCGATCGAACTCGACGCGGCGAAACCGGCGCCAGCGGCGACCAGCAACGCCCTGCGATCGATGTCCACCATCAGCCAATCCCTTCCGGTCGATCGCGATAGCGAACGACGGCATCGCCCAGTGCGTCGCGCAGCGGCTGCAGCCATGGTTCGAAATTGCGCCACTGATCCAACCCGTCGCGAAATATCGGTCGGCGGACCTGTTCGGAGCTCGGCGTCTTCACGCTGCGCCGGTTTTCGTGGAACGCGACGCAGGCGGGTTCGAACCGCAATCCGACATGATCCAATATCCGGCGCACATTGCCTTCCAGATCGTCTACGACATCCTCGTGATGCACGCGCAATACCCGGCCCGGCAGCACTGCGTCCCAATGCGCCATCAGGTCCAGATAGGTCCGATAATAGCGGGCGATGTCGTCCACCCCGTAGGTGAATTCCTGACCTTGCGCGAACAATTGCTTCAGGTTGCTGAAACAGCACGCCATCGGGTCGCGGCGGACATCGATGATGGTTGCGCGCGGCAGCATCAGGGCGATCAGGCCGACATGGCGGAAATTGTTCGGCATCTTGTCGACGAAATAGGGCCGGTCGGTCCGGTAGACGCGCGTGTCCGCCAGATAGCGCTCGCCCAGTGCCGCCACGTCCGCGCGCGATAATTCCGTCAGCACGCCCGGGTAGCGCGGATCGTCGGGATTGGGATCGCGTCCCTGCAGGTCCAGCACGATCCGCTGGACATCGGGCAGTTCCTGGGTGCCTTCGATCTGCGAATGCGAAGACAGAATCTGTTCGATCAGCGTCGATCCCGATCGCGGCAATCCCAAGACGAAGATCGGCGCAGGATCGGCGACACCCCAGCCGGCGCGCGTGCGGAAGAAGGCGGCCGTGCAGGTCGCGATCTGCCGGCGGGTGTTGGTCTCGATGATTTCAGCACGGTAGCGGCTTTCGCCGCGTTGCAACGCATTGCCGCGCGAATAATGCCGCCAGGACTGCGCATAATCGCCGCGATCCTCATAGGCCTTGCCGAGCGCGAAGCAGAGCGCGATCCGGTCGATCACCACCGTACCCGGCGCTGCTTCCGCAGCGCGCATCCGGGCAATCTCGTCTTCACCGAACCGGTACGTCTTCAGGTTGGCGAGGCTCCAATAGGCATCGCCGAAATCGGACCGTGCCGCGGCGGCCGTGCGATAGGCGGCGATGGCCTCCGGTACCTGGCCGATCGTCTTCAGCGCATGGCCCAGCCATAGGTACGGGTCCGGCGCATCCGGATGATCGGCGATCATCGCGCGGTACAGGTCCACCGCGACATCCTGCTCCCCCAGACCGACCGCGATCGTGGCAGCGAGCATCCTGTAGTCGGGATTGGCCGGCTCCGCTGCCTGCAACCGCGCAATCTCCGCACGCGCCGCGCCGAACCGGTGCCGCCTGGCCAGGCAATCCGCATAGTCCAGCCGCGCCGGACGGTGGTCGGGCGCGAGCGCCAATACACCCGCCAGCAACAATTCGGCATCGTCCAGGACGTCGTGCGCCAAGCCGATCTTCGCGAGCAACCGCATCGCCTCGACATGATCGCCGTGCCGGATCAGATAGGCGCGGACGATCCGTTCCGCAGGTTCCAGATCACCGTCCGCGAACAGCGATGTCGCCGTGACGATCTCCGCCGGCAGGGCCGCTAGCGTGGCGACGTGTGCGGCCGCCAAATCGGCATTGGGCGCGTCCCCGCTGAGCCGGTACACGCCTTCGAGCATGCGCCAGCTCATCGGCAATGCGGGATTGATGTTCACCGCCTGCAGCAACGCAGCGATCGCGTTCGGTGCATCCTTTCGCGCGACATGGCACAGACCGCGCTCTTGGTGCATCTGGCTGAATCCTGGATGGAGCACGGCGAATCCATCGAGTATCGACAGCGCTTCTATGATCCGCCCCGAAAGCCTCAGGCTCATGGCCGCGATCAGCAACAGGTCGCGATTTTCGGGGAGGTCGGCGAGCAGCGTCCGAGCGCCCGCCAACGCCGCATCGTAAGCGCCTTCCTGCACAAGCCGCCGTAGCCGCGCGACCTCGGCAGCGGCGGAGGGCGGCGGCTGGACGGGGTGCAGGCTGGTCATTGGGGCCAAAACCGATCGGCAGAGGGTGGTATCCGCATATCGGCTTTGCACGGGGTCGACCCTAGAAATCGTAACCGATCCGCATCCCGATGACCCGCGGACGGAGCGGTACCTCGGCCTTGATGAATTCCGCCGACGATGTGTACGTGCTGGCGTGCGAATTGTTGAGGTTCGTCGCATATAGCTGCGCGTTCCAGCCGGCGCGGGCGGCCTGCCCGACCGATGCGTCGATCGTGGCATATCCCGGCATCTTGTAGCGCAGGAAGGTGGTGTTGGGCACGATCACGCCGTCGCCAGACAAATAGGTCGCGGGCTCGTTATATTGCGAGCTGATATAGTTCACACCGACCTGCGCGAACGGTTTATAATCGCCCACCGTTGTGTCGTAGCGGATTCGTCCGCTGCCCTGGAAGTGCGGCGAGAACGCCGCGACCGTACCGACCGCACCGAACGGGTTCTGGAACGCCGCACCCTTCACCTGCGTGATGCACTGGCCGAAGGTAGGCGACCCTGCGATGTTGCTCACGAGGCAGGGCGAATTCGTCTGCTTGTTGTCGTTGTACGTGCCGGTGCCAAGCAGCGTGATCCCCCGCACCGGCTTGACGGTCGCCTGCAGTTCCACGCCCTTGATG
>CAXTVB010000187.1:0-5644 GCA_964247555.1 uncultured Sphingomonas sp.
GGTCGATATAGTCGAGGCCCAGCAGCGCGGGCAGCTTTCCCGATACGCGCTGGATGTAATCGAGCTCGGCGCGCGGGCCGCCCGGCGCGAAATTCTGTTCCTGCTGGCCGGTCAGCGTCCGCTTCCGATAGATGCTCCACAGATAGCGGTAGAGGGCCTGCGCCGCCGCGCTGCTGGCCGAGTTGCTGAGCGTACCGGCAGCGGGCGTCGCGATCGGCACCGCGGCCTTCGCATACCCGTTCAACGCCAAGCCGGTCGACGCGGCAGCGGCCAAAGTTTCGCGGCGGGTGAATTCCATGGTCGATCCTCCCAGGCGGCGCGCCGTTGCGCGTCCTTGTCGTCGCGGTTCCCCGATTAGGTCCGCTTTACCGATACATAACGATTGCGCGAAAACCAAATCAACCAATAACGCAATTTGATATATTTAATTGCATCCGCGTCCGCTTTGTGTTTTTTAGCACCCAGCCGCACCGTTTTAGGCGCTATCGGAACATCGACCCGGGTCAACACCGGGCGATCGGCAAGGGGGGGGAAAGACAATGTTACGTTCGGCTAACGCTGTGAAATCGACGAGCAAGAGCGTGAGGCATGGCCTGAGCATCGGGGCGTCCGCGCTGGCTCTCGTCGTCGCGTCGACGGCCCAGGCGCAGACCGCGCCGCCCGTCGACCCGGCGGCGCCGACCAAGCCCGTCCAATCGGATGCCCCCGCGCCACTCGCGTCCAGCGACCAAGTGCCGTCCGACCCCGGCACCGACATCGTCGTGACGGGCATCCGGCAGAGCCTGGAGAAGGCGCAGACGATCAAGCGCAACGCCGACACCGTCGTCGATGCGATCAGCGCGGAGGATATCGGCGCGCTGCCCGACCGGTCGATCAACGAAGCGCTGCAACGCGTTCCCGGCGTGGCGATCAGCCGCTTCGCCGCGCCGAACGACTCGCAGCATTTCTCGGTCCAGGGGTCCGGCGTCACGATCCGCGGCCTGGACGGCCTGACGAAATCCGAATTCAACGGCCGCGACACGTTCGCGGTCAGCGGCGGTCGCGAGATCGGCTATAACGACGTCGCCGCCGAACTCGCCGGCTCGGTCGAGGTGTTCAAGAATTCCAGCGCCGACCTGGTCGAGGGCGGGATCGCCGGCACCGTCAGCATCAACACCCGAAAGCCCTTCGATTCGAAGGAACGTCAGATCTATCTGTCGACCGGGGTCAATTACGGCGATTTCGAGAAGCATAGCGAACCGTCGCTCGTCGGCCTGTTCAGCCAGCAATGGGACCTGAAGAATGGCGGCCGCTTCGGCGCGCTGGTCGGCGGCAGCTACGACAATATCCGCAGCCGCGCGGATTCGGTGTTCCTGTCCTCGTTCCTGCCGCGTTTCCAGGCACCGGACGACGGCCGCGACGGCTATGCGCCCAGCGACCCGACCAGCGCGAATTTTGCGAACCAGCCGGCTGCCGATTATCAGGGCACGTTGTTCGACGGCAATCTGTGCGACGGGAACAATCCCAACGAGGGCAAGACGATCAACGCGGGCAAGCCCTACGCCATCAAGGTCTGCGACAATTTCCCGCTGCCCGCCGGTCAGAGCCAGGTCTACACGCCGTCGGGCGCGGGCGTGCGGACGCAGGACTTCAACATCAAGCGCAAGAGCTTCGAAGGGTCGCTGCAATATGAGAGCCCGTCGCGCAACCTGCTGCTGACCGCGCAATATCTGCGCGCCGAATATACCGAGCAGTGGACGGAGCACACGATCGAACCCAATGTCTATTACAACGACATTGGTAACACCTACCCTGCCGGCTACATCAACGCGGACGGGTCGTTCAATCCGAACGGCAGCGGCAACTACACGTTCGATGAGAACGGCGTTTTCACCAGCGGGTCCATCGTCCACCGCGGCAACGGGCTGGCGCACAACACGCCGACCCAGTGCACGATCCCGAACGGCGGGTTTCCCTACCAGTCGAACTACTGCCCCTATACGAACTTCGTGAACCCGGGCGGGATCAACACCGACTTCTCGAACCGCAGCTTCTACACGTCGTCGACGACGCAGGACGCCGCGTTCAACGTGAAGTGGGAGCCGACCGCCAAACTGCATCTGAACATCGACGCGCAATATGTGAATTCGCACTCGGAGAACGTCGACGACACCGTCGACATCTACACATTGTCCGACGTGAACATCGACCTTCGCGGCAAATACCCCGCGGTCACGTTCACGACGCCCGGGTTCAACACCGCGCAATATTTCGCCAATCCGGCCACGCAATATTTCAACGACGCGCAGAACAACCGTGCGATCAACGACGGTCACGAATATGCCTTCCAGCTCGACGCGCAGTACGACCTGAGCGACGACGGCTTCCTGCGCAAGCTGCGGGTCGGTGGACGCTATTCGGACCGCGAACAGACCGTCCGGACCAACAACTACGACAATTGGGGCAATCTGTCGCAGACCTGGACCGATCATGGCCCAAGCTATCTGTCGTCGGTGCCTGCAGCGCAGACGTCGGAATATGTGTTCGACAACTTCTTCCGCGGCCAGGCGACCGCGCCCCCCGTCGCGACGTACATCACCGATGCGGTGCTGACGAACCACGACGCGTTGACGCAGCTGCTGCGCAACGCGCGCGATACCGCGAACTGTGCGCAGTTCCAGCCGTCCTACACACCGTTGGAGGATCGCAACAAGCCGGGCTCCTGCGGCCAGGCGCCGCAATATAGCGGCGATCTGATCGACGGATATTTCCTGCCGAACGAGATCGATCGCAACGGCGAGAAGACCTATGCCGGCTATGCACGGCTTGATTTCGGAACGCAGGAATTCGCGGGCGGGATGAAACTGTCGGGCAATATCGGCGTACGCTATGTCCATACGCAGGACAGCTCGGTCGGCAACATCACGTTCCCGCAGTCGACGACGGTCCTGCCCTCCAACTATGCGACGTTCACGGATTACTGCGCCGCAATCAACAAGATGAACAACCCCCCGGCGGGCACCCCGAACAACAGCCAGCCGACGAGTACCACGATCCCCGCGCTCTGCCGTCCAGGCGTCACCGCGGCGCAGCAACAGGCGACGCTCGCGTTCGCCAATGGTGGGTCGATCCCGCAGACCGCGGTCCAGCGGTTCGGCAACGTCCTGCCCTCGCTGAACGTGCGGCTCGACATCACGCCGAAACTGCTGATGCGCTTCGCGGCGTCCGAGGCGATCTCGCGCCCCAACTTCAGCGACCTGCAGAATTACGTCATTCTGAACTTCGACTCCACCGGTGGCGCGTTCACGGCGCGGGCGAGCAACCCGTATCTGAAGCCGACCAAGGCCAAGCAGTTCGATCTGACCGCCGAATGGTATTTCGCCAAGGTCGGATCGCTGACGGGTGCGCTCTTCTACAAGGACCTGACCGACGTCATCCTGCAGAACAGTCCCTTCAACCGCACGTTCAGCAATGGTGGCCAGGATCTGACGCTGGCGCTGAACGGTCCCGGCAACGCACCCGGCCATACGCGGGTCAAGGGCCTCGAGATCGCGTACCAGCAGACCTTCGACTTCCTGCCGGGCGTGCTGTCGGGGTTCGGGCTGCAGGGCACCTTCACCTATATCGACGCGGGCAACGTCCAGATCGCGCCGCCCAACTACTCCGCGCCGACCGTGATGCTGACCGGCAACGGGCAGCAGCCGCCGCTGGACATCACCGGACTCTACAGCAACATTCCGCTGCCCGGCCTGTCCAAGTACAACTACAACGCGTCGGCCTTCTTCGACAAATACGGCATCTACGCGCGTGTCGCATATAGCTGGCGGTCGAAGTTCCTGCTGACGCCGCAGGATTGCTGCTTCCCGTTCCTGCCGGTCTATCAGCTGAGTTCGGGCCAGGTCGACGCGTCGCTGTTCTACACCGTCGACAAGTCGTTCAAGATCGGCATCCAGGGGTCGAACCTGATCGATACGACGACGAAGACGGTGTTCCTGCTGAACGGCGATGGGCTCACCGCACCGCGATCCTTCTTCAAGTCGGATCGCCAATATGAGCTCACGGTCCGCCTGAGCTTCTGACCGACCGGGCGGCGTCGCGACCCTGTCGGGGACGCGACGCCGCCGATCATGCGCCCCGTCGCCGGCGCGTCGACACGTGCGATGGTATCACCGCGAGGTTGGCGCTATTGCCGTTCGGTTCGCAGTTGGGGTTGGCGCGGAGAATGGCAGATTATGGCAGGCCGCTCGGCGGTATCTCGTCCAGCGACCGCGCCGCGCGGCTGGGGACCAGCTCGTCGGGAACAAATCTGGCGCGGGCAGGCGACTATAACCAGCGCGTGGTGCTGCAGACGATCCGCCGTCAGCCCGACATCACCCGGACCGAAATCGCGGCGCTGACCGGACTGACCGGACCGACGATCGCGAACATCACCAAGCGGCTGTTCGACGCCGACCTGATCGTTGCGGCGGGGCGTCGCAAAGGCGGTCTGGGTCAACCGGCGGTGCGGTTGCGCAGCAATCCGGACGGGTGTTTCGCGGTCGGGCTGAATATCGACCGCGACCATATGACCCTCGTATCGCTCGATCTGTCCGGCGTGGTGCGATCGCGGCTCACGCGCCAGATCGCGTTCGCCATGCCCGAGGATGTCCGCGCCTTCGTCCGCCACGGCATCAGCGATATCCTGACCAACGGCGCCGTCGTTCCCGATCGGGTGCTCGGCCTCGGGGTTGCGATGCCCGACGATCTGGGTGGGGTCGCGCTGCCCAACATGCCGCCGGGCTATGCCGCCTGGAGCGAGACGAATGTGGCGGAACTGCTCGCCGACATCGTGCCATGGTCGATCCACTGCGACAACGACGCCGCCGCGGCCGCGATCGGCGAAGCGCAATTCGGCTCGGGACTGGATTACCGGAGTTTCTTCTACATCCTCATCAGCGCCGGCCTTGGTGGCGGCGTGGTGATCGACGGGGCCTATTGGCAGGGCGAGCACGCGCGCAGCGGCGAGATCGGGTTCCTGCCGCTGGACCAGAAGGACCCGACCGGCCCGGTCCTGCAGGACGTCGCATCGCTGTCCGCGCTCGCCGCGCGATTGGAGGCGGGGAATTTCGGTCTGAACGGCGGCGATCCCACGGAGGCGCTTCCCGTCGGCGCGGAGACGCTGGTCGATACATGGATCGACGATGCGAGCACCGCGCTCGCCCCGCCGCTCAGCGCGGTCAACTGCCTCCTCAACCCTGCCGCCATACTCATCGGTGGGCGCTTGCCGGACGGCATCATCGAACGCCTGACCGTCGCGGTCACCGAAAAGCTCGCCGTCATGGCACCCAATATCCCGGTGCGCGCACCGATATTGCGTGCGACCCTGTCGCGCGATGCGCCCGCGGTCGGCGCCGCGATCCTGCCGTTCCTCGACCGGATGCTGCCATCCGACGCCGCCTTGATGAAATAGGCCGACGTTGCGGCGCCGCGTTCAGGGCACCTCGCGTCCCTCGCACACGTCGCCGCGCAGATTGACGCGCGCAACCGGCCCTGCCTGCTCGAAAGCGAGATAACGCCGGTTCGTTCCGTCATATCTCGGCCAGGCCGGCAGCGCCGTCCCATTGGGATCTCCGGTCAGGACGAAGCGCAGCCAATATTTCTGCAAGGGTGGCGCGCCCGGCACTTG
>CAXTVB010000188.1:0-5641 GCA_964247555.1 uncultured Sphingomonas sp.
CTCCTCGACCGCGTGCACGTCGAGCGTGCCCGACGACACGACCACGAGTCGCAGCGTGTCGGCGATCAGGTTGACCAGCGCGTGGTCCTTCAGCAGCTTTGGATATTCGGCGAAGACGGCGGACGATGCCGGGTCCTCGACATGCGGTTCCAGCGCGATCGGACCGTCGGTGCGCAGCATCTTCATGAGCTTCGACACCAGGAAGATGACGTCGAGAAAATCCTGCTTCTTGTATTTCGGGCCCTTGAAGACCTTGCCGAGCCCGCCGCCCAGCCCTTTGAGTTCCTTGCCCGAATTGCCGATGATGAGCGCACCCGCGGCAGCGCCGCCGATGATGAGCATCTCGTGCGGGATGGCTTCGAGGACGGGGCCGAGCGCGCCGCCGGTGAAGGCGAAGCCGCCGAACACCATCCCGAGCAGGACGACGATACCGATGATCGGAAACATGGGTGTCGATCTTCCCCGAATAGCCCGGACGATCCGGCGTTCCAGCTATCGTTAACCGGATTTGGTAGCCAACCGGTTACCAAGCCCGCAGATCGGGGTCGCTATTTCAGGTAATCGAACAGCGAAAGCGACGCGAGCTTCGTGAAGCTGGCCTGGGTCGCGCTGAGGATCGTCATCGTCTTCGACAATTCCGCGAGCGCCGCGGTGGTGTCGGTATCTTCCAGCCCCGACCGCAATGTCTCGCGGTCGTTGGTGGTCGTCGTCAGCGTCGATTGCAGGATGTCGACCCGGGCACCACGCGCGCCGACCGACGCCTGGACGTCGGACACCTGCGTGCCCGCACTCGTCAGGTCGGTGATCCCGCCGGCCATGTCGTCGTCGGTCGCGGTGCCCGCCTGGAGCGATGCGGCGAGCGTCGAGAGGACGGACAGCGTATCCTTGCCGCCGAAGGTCAGCACGCGCGACGCGCTGTCGCCGGTCTGAACGGTCTGGCCGTCGCCGACGGGGATCGGCGAACCGGTCGTCGTCGCATAGGAATAGCTGCCGTCCGCATTCTTCGTGACCGCGGCGCCGCCGTTCGAATCGCCGAAGATCGGCTGGCCGCGCGCGTCCTTGCTATTGGCCAGCGCGGCGATGCTGTCGGCGATCGCGGCGAGCTGGTCGCCGATGATCTTGCGGGTGGCCGGCGTCTGCGTGCCGTTGCGCGCCTGAAGGACCAGCGACGATGCCTGTTGCAGCTGCGTCGAGATCGAACCGAGCGTAGTATCCGTCTGCGTCAGCAGCGAATCCGCAAGCGTAAGATTACCCTTGTACGCCGTGTCGTTCGCGGTCGCCGTCGCGATCCCGCGCAGCGTCTGGTAGGCGACGGGATCGTCGGACGCGGCGTTGATCTTCTTCGTCGACGAAATCTGCGTGTTGAGCGTGTCCGCATGCGATTGCAGCATCTGCATCGCGGCGGCGTTGCGATCGTAGAAGGAACTGGTGGCGACTTGCATGGTCAATTGATCGCGATGATGGACTGGAAGGTGTCGCGCGCGACCTGGATCACGCGGCTGGCCGCGGAATAGGCCTGCTGGAACCGGAGCAGGTCGACCGCCTCGGTATCGAGATCGACGCTGGACACCGCATCGCGCGCGGCGACCGCGCCGTCGTGGATCGCGGTCTGCGCGGTCGCGACACTCTGGCGCTGGGCCAGCGCGGCGGCGTTGCCGGCGACCAAGGTCGTGGTGCGAGACTCGACCGCGCTGCTGGCCCGCACGGACTGCAATGCATCGAGGTTCGATCCGTCGCGCGTCCCGCCACCGACGCTCGCGGCGGCGATGCCGCTCGGGTCATCGAGTACGACGGTGACCGCGGTCGGCGTCGCGCCGGTCGCGAAGATCGCAGCGCCGGGCTGGCCGTTCAAGTCGCGGCCCTGCGCCTGGACGGTGTTGACCTGGGTCGTGAAATCGGTGGCGATACCGTTCAGGCTGGCGGTCGCGTCCGCCGCCTTCTGCGCACCGTCGACGATCCCCGCCAGCACGCCGCCGTTCGGCGACAAGGTGCTGATGCTGCCGTTCATGTCGACGTTGAAGCCGACGGCGCCGTCGCTGTTGCGCGAATAGGAGACGCTGGCCGCATTCGGGCCGGATACGAGGACGGGGCCGCCGGAACCGCCGATATTGACCGTCGCGCGGCCTGCCTGATCGGTGGTGACCGCGATGTCGGTGATCGCGCTCATCTGTTCCAGCACGCTATCGCGCTGGTCGGACAGTTCAGCGGCCCCGGTGGTGTTGGCCGGCGTGCGGCCGAGGCCGTCGTTGATCTTCGCCAGCGTCTGGCCGAGCGTGGTCAGTGTCGAGACCGCACCCTGGGCCGTCGCATCGAGATCGTCGTCGACCGATTGCAGCGCCTTGCCCGTCGCGGTCAGCGACGCGGCGGCGGTGGTCGCGGTGCCCAGCATCGTCGAGCGCGAGGCGCTGGAGGTGGGATCGGCGGCGAGCGTCGTCGCCGATGCGTAGAAGGCGGTCAGCTGGTCGCCGAGCGAATTGCCCGTCAGCGCGGTCTGGATGCGGTCGAGCCAGGTGGCACCGGTCTGCGTCTTCGCCAGATCGGCGGCCGAACTGCGTACGGCCTGCGTCTTGTAGACATCGCCGGCGCGCGCGATGCCCGTCGTGACGACGCCCTGCCCCGCGGTGGTGTTGCGCGCGGTGATGCCGCCGCCCGTCGTCAAAATCTCGCTGAGCGTGGTCGAACGGCGCGAATAGCCGGCCACGCCGGTATTGGCGATGTTTTCCGACACGGTCGACATCGCGTTCTGGTACGCGGAGACGCCGCTCGCGCCGATGGACAGCATGTCGCTCATGGCGATGCTTTTGCCGGAGGCTGGTTAAGATCGGATTTCGATCGCGCGATGAAATCGGTCATCGCCTTGCCGATGCCGATCGGCGCATGTTCCGCCATCGTCTGCGCGAGCCGGGCATCCTGCATCTCGGTGAAGGTGTCGATCGCCTTCGAATCGAACAGCGGATCGGTCAGCTTCGCCTGGCGCATGCTTTTCAGCATCATCCCGTCGAAGACCGCCTCGAACTTCTGTCCCGCCTTTTTCAGGTTTTCGGGCGAGGTCAGCCGGGTGCTGTCGGTCGCGATACCGCCGGTGCCGGTCGGCGCCGTCAGCGTCGGGGATGTCGGGGCGGTGAGCGCGGTCACAGGACGATCAGCTCCGCCTTCAGCGCACCGGCTTCCTTCAGCGCCTCCAGGATCGCGACGAGATCCGCCGGCGAGGCACCGATCGCGTTCACCGCCTTCACGATGTCGGCGAGCTTTGGGCCGGGCGCCAGAAGGAACATCGGTCGCTTCTCCTCGTCGACCGCGATCCCCGATTTCTGGGTGACGGCCGTCTGTCCGCTGCTGAACGCGCCAGGCTGGCTGACGCGCTGGTTCTCGTCGATGCGCACGGTCAGCTTGCCGTGCGTCACCGCGGCGGGACCGACCCTGACCGCAGAGTTTATAACGACCGTACCCGTGCGCGCATTTACGATTACTTTCGCCGGCGGCTCCGCGGACACCACGTCGAGATTTTCGATCTGGCTCATCAGCGTCGCGCGGGTGTCCGCACCGACGGGGGCACGCACCGCGATTGAGACCGCGTCCAGCGCCTCGGCCGAACCCATGCCCATCCGCTTGTTGATCGCGCCGGCGACGTTCTGCGCGGTCGTGAAGTCGGCGCGCGCCAGGTTGAAGGTCAGCGTCGGCGCGGTATCGAACCCGGTCGCGACCGCGCGTTCGACGGTCGCGCCTTCGGGGATGCGGCCGGTGGACGGCACGTTGATGACGATCTTCGACCCATCGGCGCCTTCGACGCCCAGGCCACCGACCGCGAGATTGCCCTGCGCCATCGCATAGATCTGCCCGTCGGCACCCAGCATCGGCATCAGGATCAGGCTGCCGCCGCGCAGGCTCTTTGCCTTGCCCATCGACGCGACGGTGATGTCGAGCCGCTGGCCGGGCTTGGCGAAGGGCGGCAGGTCGGCGGTGACCAGCACGACTGCCGCGTTCTTCATCCCCGGATTGACCGTGGACGGCAGCTGCAGGCCGAAGCGCGAGGCGACGGCCTTCAGCGACTGGACGGTATATTCCAGATTGTCGTCGCCGGTGCCCGCCAACCCCACGACGATGCCGTAGCCCGTCAGCTGGTTCGAACGAATGCCCTGGAATCCGCCCAGGTCCTTGATCCGGTCGGCGGACGCGGGAGCCGCCACGACGAACAGCGCGAGGAAGGCGATCAGATAGCGGATCATGATACGCGTCCTCAAAACGGCGAGACGATGGAGAAGAAGTGGCTGAGCCAGCCCTGGCGCGAGGCGCGGGCCACGTCGCCCTTGCCGGTGTAGGCGATCTGCGCATCGGCGACGCGCGTCGACAGGACGCGGTTGTCCGCATCGATATCGGCGGAGCGGACGATCCCCTTGATCTGGACGAACTCGTCGCCGCGGTTGAGCGTCACCCGCTTCTGCCCGCGGACCAGCATCGTGCCGTTCGCATAGACCTCGGCGACCGTCACCGACACCTGCCCGGTCAGCGAGTTCGCCTGGTCGGCGGTCCCCGTACCCTTGAAGTTGCGCCCGCCGCTGGCCGACGCGTCGGTGCCCTTGAAGAGCGACAACGCGCCGGTGGTCGGCGGCGTCAGGCTGATACCGCCCGACGAATCGACGCTGGAATCGGAGGATTTGGACGCTGCCGTCGCCTCCACCAGCACGATCGTCAGCGGATCGCCGACACGCTTGGCGCGCGAGCCTTCGTACAGTGCGGCATAGCCGCCGGCGGCCTGGAAGATCGCGCCGTTCGGCGCGACGGGCGCAGCGACGACGGTCGGCGCGCGCGCGACGGAGAAATCCTCCGCAGGCTTCTTCTTGAAGATCTTCGCCTCGGCATGACCGGGCACGAGCGCAGCAGCGACGAGCGCCGCGGTCGCGAGACCCAGCGCGATCTCGATCCAGTGGGCACCGAAGCGTAGCGGGGTTGGGGCGCGGGATGCCATGTCAGAGGTTCTGGTTGACATATTTGAGCATGTCGTCGGCGGCCGTGATCATCTTGGAATTCACCTCATACGCACGCTGCGTTTCGATCATGTCGACGAGTTCCTCGACGACGTTGACGTTCGATGCCTCCAGCGAACCCTGGCGGATGTTGCCGCGGCCGTCCTGGCCGGCGATGCCGAGGTTCGCCGCACCGCTGGCCGCGGTTTCGGTCAGGTAGTTGTCGCCGGTATTCTGCAGGCCCGCAGCGTTGGGAAAACTCGCGACCTGAATCTGACCGAGCGTGCTCGCATCGGTCTGCCCGGCCAGCTGCGCGGTGACGGTGCCGTCGGTGCCGATCGTGATCGACGTGGCAGTCGGCGGCACGGTGATGCCGGGCTGCACCTGATAGCCTTCGCTGGTCACCAGCAGGCCTTCGGCGGAGCGCGAGAAATTGCCCGCGCGGGTATAGCCCAGCGCGCCGCCCGGCAGCTGCACCTGGAAATAGCCATTGCCGTCGAGCGCGACGTCGAGGCTGTTGCCGGTCTGCTGGAACGTCCCCTGCGTGTCGCTCCGCGCGGTGCCCTGGATCTTCACGCCGGTGCCTAGATTGAGGCCGGTCGCATATTTGCTCTCGGAGGAACTTTGCGCGCCGGGGGGGGCCAGGACTTGATAGGCGAGCGTTTGGAATTGGCCGG
>CAXTVB010000189.1:0-5620 GCA_964247555.1 uncultured Sphingomonas sp.
GGCCGTGATCGACCGTCGCGACGCCGATCGGCAAGCCCGCGTCCACGGCCAGCGCCAGCATCGCCATGCTGTCCGGCCCACCGGACACCGCCAGCAGCACCGGCCCGGGCCCCGCCAGCCGCGCGCAATCGACGGCGAAGCGCACGACCCCGGGCGCGTCAGCCGCTACTGGCACTTGGCGACGGAACGTCCCTTCGCGACATCCGCCTTCATGCCCGCCGAGATCTTGCCGCCATAGACGTCGGTCAGCTCGGTATAGACCTTGCACGCATCGGCAGGCTTATCGAGCTTCGTCAGCGACTGCCCGAGATAGAGCAGGCTTTCCGGCGCGCGTTCGCCATCGGGCATCTTCTTGTAATTGTCGTAGAACGCCATCGACGCCAGACTGGGCTTGCCCTCGTCGAAATAGGAGCGGCCGAGCAGGTTCTGTGCATAGCTGGCGCGGCGGCTCTTGGGATAATCGGCGACGACCTTCTTCAGCTGCGCCTCGGCCTCCGGATACAGCTTCGCCTGCCACAATCGGTAGCCGTAGAGATAGGCGTCCTCGGTCGCGTCGCCGGTCGACGGCTTCTCGACCGCGGCCACCGCATCGGCGCGCGCCGGATCGCGCGAGACCTTGGCGGGCGCGCTGTCCCTAACGGGCGCGGGCTTGGCGACGGTGCCGGTCGCACCATTGCCGCGCGTCGCCTTGGCCGGGGGCATTCGCGCCGGCAGCGCGTCGTCGCCACCCGCCGTCGCGGCGGGCGCGTCCGCGGGGGCACCCGATGCGAGCGCCGCGAAACGCGCGTCCGTCGTGCGCTTATACGCGTCCAGCTGCTCCTGGAGCAGCCGCAGCTTATATTGGTTCTGCTCCGCCTGGCCGGTGACGGTGGACATCTGCTGTTCCAGCGACCCGATCCGCGCGGTCAGATCGGCCAAGGGGCTGGAGGCCGGGGTGCCGATCGACGGATCGCCGACTTGCGACGGTGCGGCGATATCGGGCTGGATCGTCTGGCCCGCACCGCCGGGAAAGACCTTGCGCTGGACCGCGTGCATCTCGCTTTCCAGCTTGCCGACGCGGCCGTCCAGGCTGGACTGCGCCGCCGCCGCGACGGGCAGCAGGACGACGGAAGCGGCAAGGATCGCAAATGGATAACTACGCATGGGTCACACCCCCCGGTTTACGGCCCGATTGTCGAACGATGCCACGCCATATCGGCGAAGCGCGTCCGTGTCGTTCGTGATTGTCGACAGTCCTTACGGCGTCGCATTGCCCGTCGCGGCGGGCGGATGCGCCGCCGCGTCCAGATTGGCGCGCTGCGTCTCGGTCAGCGGCGCCTTGCGCGGCTTGTCCGCCTTACGCTCGCGGTGCGCGGTAGCGTCCGACCGAGCGGTCGACGATCGCGGCGTCGGCGAAGCGGCCGGCGTCGGCGTCGCGGCCGGCGCGCCAGCCAGCCGCGCGGCGATCGCCGTCCCGCCGACCTTCACGTCCTTGATCGCACGTTCGCCGGTGCCGAGTGCGGGCACGGGCTTACCGTCCAGCGTCACCGCCAGCTTGTCGGGCCGACCGACATTGATCATCGGATCCTTCGCGGTCGCGGGCACGGTGAAGGACTCGCCGGGCTTCATCGTACCCAGGTACAGCGTCTTGTTGTCGGCGTCGTAGACCCGCATCCACACGTCGTCGCTGGCGGTCAGCACGACCTGGCCGCCGGTCGGCGCCGCAGGGGTCGGCTTCGCAACCGGCGTGACGGGGGTTACGGCCGGCGCGGCGACGGGTGCGGCAGCGGTGGTTTCGTCGCCTATGCCGCCATGGAAGATATTGGTCCCATACCACAAACCACCCAGGATCAGGATCGCGAGCGCGAGACCCAAGCCGACGATCGCGACGCCGCGCGACGGGACGCGGGCGGGATCGGCAGCCTCGTACGGCACATATTCGGGGACGCGCGGACCTGCCCGGTCGACCTCGGCACGGACCGCCTGCGCGACCGCCACTTCGTCGGCCCCGACCGCGCGGGCATAGCCCTTGGCGAAACCCACCGCATAGGTCGGCGACGGCAACGACGTGTAATCCGCCTGTTCGATCGCGGTCAGATGGCGCAGCGGAATCCGCGTCCGCGTCGCCACGTCGGCCAGCGACAATCCCTTCGCCTCGCGCGCGGCACGCAATGCCACGCCGACCCCCGCGGGCGGTTGTGCCGTCTCGGGCAGGCGGGGTTCGCCGTCGTCCATTCGCGTCTCCGGTAAGCGGTGCTTCGCGGCAGCATCGCTGGCGACTTGTCTTTCAGAGCGCCCATGGCGTGTCAACGCGCCGTGATCCGCCGGGCGTGCAATCAGGTCACTTCGACCCCGTTCGCCGCCGCCCAGGTCGTCAGCGCCCCGCGCATGTCGCGCGGCGGATCGGCCAGCAACGTCTTCAGATGGCTCGACAAGGCCTGCCGATCGAGCGAGCGGACCATTGCCTTCACCGGGCCGATCGCGGCCGGCGTGATCGACAGTCGCTCGATCCCCAGCCCGATCAGCGCCATCGCCTCCAGCGGACGCCCGCCCATCTCGCCGCACACCGCCAGATCCACGCCCGCATCGCGGCAGGGCCCGACGACGCGCGAGAGGAAGCGCAGGATCGTCGGCGACAGCCAATCATACCGGTCCGCGAGCTTCGGATTGGCGCGATCGGCGGCGAACAGGAACTGCGTCAGGTCGTTGGTTCCGACCGACAGGAACTGCAGCCGGGGCAGCAGGATATCGAGTTGCTCCGCCAGGCCGGGCACCTCCAGCATCGCGCCGTAGCGGATCGCGGTCGGCAGCCGCTTGCCCCGCGCCGTCATCCAGTCGCGCTGCGCCTCGAACAGCGCCTTCGCTTCTTCGAACTCCCAGGGTTCGCTGACCATCGGGAACATGACGTTGAGCGTCCGCCCCGCCGCCGCCTCCAGCAGCGCGCGCGCCTGCGCCTTCATCAGCCCGCCGCGTTCCAGCGCGAGGCGGAGCGCGCGCCAGCCCATCGCCGGATTCTCCTCGTCGGCGTCGCCTTCCTTCAAATAGGGCAAGGCCTTGTCGCCGCCGATATCGACGGTGCGGAACACCACGGGCCGGTCGCCCGCGGCGTCGAGGACCTCCTTGTACAGCCGCTGCTGACGCTCGCGCTGCGGCAAGGTGGCGGACACCAGGAACTGGAATTCGGTGCGGAACAGCCCGATCCCGTCCGCCCCCGTCACGTCGAGCGCGGCGACATCGTCACGCAGCCCCGCATTGACCATCAAGGTCATCCGGTGCCCGTCCTTCGTCACCGGCGGCACGTCGCGAAGCGCGGCATAGGCGGCGCGCCGTTTCTGCCGGACGACCAGGCGCCCCTGGAAGGATTCCTCCATCGCCGCGGACGGTCGGACGAACACATTGCCCTCGGTCACGTCGAGCAGCAGCAGGTCGCCCTCCGCGATCTGCCGGCGGATGTCGCGGACCCGGCCCAGCACCGGCACCCCCATCGCCCGCGCGACGATGGTGACGTGCGCGGTCAGCGATCCCTCCTCCAGGATCACGCCCTTCAGCCGTCGCTTGTCATATTCCAGCAGCTCGGCCGGGCCCAGGTTGCGCGCGATCAGGATCGTGTCCTGGCGCAGGCCCAGCTGCGCGGCGGTGCCCATCTGGCCCGACACGATCCTGAGCAACCGGTTCGACAGGTCCTCCAGATCGTGCATCCGGTCGGCCAGCAGCGGATCGTCGATCTGGCGCATCCGCTGGCGGGTGCGCTGCTGCACGCGCTCGATCGCGGCCTCCGCGGTCAGCCCGCTGTCGATCGCCTCGTTGATGCGGCGCGACCAGCCTTCGTCGTACGCGAACATCTTGTAGGTCGCGATGACCTCGTCATGTTCGCCCGCGACGCCGAATTCGGCTTCGCGCGTGATGCGGTCGATCTGTTCGCGCATCTTGTCGAACGCGGCGTAGACGCGGTGGCGTTCGGCATCGATGTCCTCGGCGACGGTATGCTCGATCGTGATCCGCGGCTGGTGGAACACCGCGAAGCCCGATCCCATGCCGTCGACAAGCTTCTGCCCCGGCAGCCGCGCCGACGCGGTCGACTGCACCCGGTTGTTGCCCGTGCCGGCGGCGTCGATCAGCCCGGCATTGGCGATCAGTTCGCTCAGCACCATCGCGACCGTCTGCAGCGCCTCGATCTCGACATCGGCATATTTGCGCGTCTCGACATGCTGGACCGCCAGCACCCCGACCGCGCGTTCGCGGCGGATGATCGGGACGCCGGCAAAGCTGTGATAGCGGTCCTCGCCGGTTTCGGGCTTGTACGCGAAATCGGGATGGCTCGCCGCCTCGTCGAGGTTGAGCACCTCGACCTCCTCCGCGATCGTGCCGACCAGCCCCTCTCCCAGCGCCAGCTTGGTGACGTGCACCGCCGCCTGGTCCAGCCCGCGCGTCGCGTAGAGTTCCAGCACACCCTCGCGCAGCAGGTAGATCGAGCAGACCTCGCTGTTCATCGCCTCCGCGACGATGCCGACGACGGCGTTCAGCTTCGCCTGCGGCGCGGCACGGCCCGCCATCACGTCGTGGAGGCGGGTCAGGATCTCGCGGGCGGAGGCGGCGGCGGAAGGCATGGCTATCGGCTAGCAGGTCGGGCGTGGGCTCGCCATGACCGAGTGATGTCGGCTTTCGTCATCCCGGGCTCGTCCCGGGATCCAGAGCCACAGACCGCATCGCTCGTGACCCTGGATCCCGGGACGAGCCCGGGATGACGGATGATGTGAAAGCTAGGCATCGAACAACCCATCCTGCGATCCAGCCGGCGGGTTGAGGCCGAGATGCTTCCATCCGCCCGCGTTCAGGCAGCGCCCGCGTGCGGTGCGGGCGACGAGGCCGAGCTGGATCAGATACGGCTCGATCACTTCCTCCACGGTATCGCGCGGTTCGCTGAGGCCGGCCGCCAGCGTCTCGACGCCGACCGGGCCGCCACGATAGATGTCCGCGATCATCGTCAGATACCGCCGATCCATCGCGTCCAGCCCCAGCCCGTCGACCTCCAAACGGTTGAGCGCCGAATCCGCCGCCGCGGCATCGACCAGGTCATGTCCCGCGGCATGCGCGAAATCGCGCACGCGGCGCAGCAATCGCCCGGCGATGCGCGGCGTGCCCCGCGCCCGGCGCGCGACCTCACTTGCACCGTCGGCGGAGATCGCCAGACCCAGCAGCCCGGCGGCTCGGGTCACGACGCGGGTCAGTTCCTCGACGGTGTAGAATTGCAGCCGCACCGGAATGCCGAAGCGATCCCTGAGCGGCGTGGTCAGCAACCCCTGCCGCGTCGTCGCGCCGACCAGCGTGAAGCGCGGCAGGTCGATCCGCACCGACCGCGCCGACGGCCCCTCGCCGATCATCAGGTCGAGTGCGCGGTCCTCCATCGCCGGATACAGCACCTCCTCGACCGCGGGCTGGAGCCGGTGGATCTCGTCGATGAACAGCACGTCGCCATCCTCGAGATTGGTCAGCAGTGCCGCCAGATCGCCCGACTTCGCGATGACCGGCCCCGAGGTAGCGCGGAACCCCACCCCCATCTCGCGCGCCACGATCTGCGCCAGCGTCGTCTTGCCGAGCCCGGGCGGCCCGAAGAACAGGACATGGTCCATCGCCTCGCCGC
>CAXTVB010000190.1:0-5611 GCA_964247555.1 uncultured Sphingomonas sp.
ATCTTGGCGAGCAAAGCCGCCTTGCCGCCGATCAGCTTGCGGGCTTCCCACAGATCCTCGGGCCGCTGCACGAAGCTGAGCGCGATCCAGTCGACCCCCTGGTCGACCGCGAACGCCAGGTCGCTGCGGTCCTTCTCGGTCAGCGCGGGCACCGGCACGACGACATCGGGGACGTTCAGCCCCTTGTTGTTCGACAGCGGGCCGCCGACCTCGACCATCGTCACGATCCGGTCCGCATCGTGATCGGTCACGCGCAGCACCAGCTTGCCGTCGTCCAGCAGCAGCCGCGCGCCGGGTTCGATCGCGGCGAAGATCTCCTTGTGCGGCAGTTCCACGCGCGTCGCGTCGCCGGGTTCGCTCGACCGGTCGAGCACGAAGGTCGTGCCGGACACCAGATCGATCCGCCCGCCCGCGAACTTGCCGACGCGCAGCTTGGGACCCTGCAGATCGGCGAGGATCGTCGAGGGCCGGCCGAATTTCTTCTCCAGCGCGCGGATCGCCTGGATGACCGCGATCTTCGACTGCTGGTCGCCATGGCTCATATTGACCCGGAACGCGTCGGCGCCCGCCTGGAAGAGCGTGGCGATCATCTCCGGCGTGTCGCTGGCGGGGCCCAGCGTGGCGAGAATGCGGACCTGGCGCGAGCGGGGGCTGAGGGCCTTCATCGGCAACGTCCTTTGGCTTGTACGCCGCTGCCTCTAGCCGCTATCGCCGCGCGATCAACCAGGGATGCATGATGATGACGGTGGAAGAGATCGACGATGCGACCGCGGCGGCGGCGTTCCGCCGGCTGGTGCGACACCTGCGCCACCGGACGGATGCGGAGAATATCGATCTGATGGGGCTGGCGGGGTTCTGCCGCAACTGCCTGTCGGACTGGGTGGCGGAGGCCGGCGGGCTGGGCAAGGATGCCGCGCGCGAGGCGGTCTACGGCATGCCTTACGGCGAGTGGAAGGCGGCGCATCGGTCGGACGCGACCCCGGAACAGCTGGCGCGCATGGCGGCGAGCGTGGCGAAGAACGCCGGGCCGGAGCACGCTTGAGCGAACAGGGTTAACCGCCTACAGCCCGCCCCGCACCCCCTGGCGGGATTCGCACGGCATCGGCCGCGGCGTTCGCAGGCGGGCTCCTTTTGGATCAACTTTGGGTCGGCGACCAGCGCCGGCGGACGGGGACAAGCGATGGCGGAAGAACGGCAACACGGCATGGGCGGCGGCACGGTCGCCGCGGACGAACTGCGCCTCCTGATCGAGCGCGCGGAACGGCTGGAGGAAGAGAAGAAGGGCATCTCGGACGATATCAAGGACGTGATGGCCGAGGCGAAGGGCCGCGGCTACGACCCTAAGGCGATCCGCAAGATCCTGTCGATCCGCAAGAAGAAGAAGGAAGAATATCAGGAGGAAGAGGCGATCCTGGAGACGTATCTGGCCGCGCTTGGAATGATCTGATCCGGCGTTAACGCCAAATTCGCGATGGCTCCTATATGCCCGGCCGGAAGGGTATAGGACATTTGGTATGGCGGGGGGCGGAAAGGGCGCGGGGACGAAGCCCCGCGAACAGCGGATCTGGGTTTCCATCCCCTCGCGCATGCGGATCGACAATTGGTGGACCGACATTTGCATCCGCAACATCTCGGCGCATGGCCTGCTGATCGCATCCGCCAATCCGCCCGCCCGGGGCAGCTATGTCGAGATTCGCCGCGGCACGCAGATCATCGTGGCGCGCGCGGTCTGGGCGGACGGGCAATATTGCGGGTTGCGATCGCAGGAAAGATTGCCCATCCAGCAGATCATCGCGGAGCCGCGCCTGACCCGCCGGCCCGTCGTCGCGGTCGAAACCGCTGACGGAGCGGCGGACCGCCGCCGCGACGAACGCCGCGCCAGCGCGACCGCCATCGCCGAACGCCAGGACCGCAGTCGCCGCTTCGCCGCCGCGTTCCAGTTCGTGCTGCTGGTCGCCGCCGCGGTGGGTATGTCGGGATGGGCGGCGATGTCGGTCTACCGGCTTCTCGCAGCACCCATCTTGTCGGTCGATCACGCACTCCGCGGCTGAGGAGCGCCGACTCCGCCTAAGCCGTCATGCCAGCGCAGGCTGGCATCTCATGCAGCAGAGATACGAGGCGCACATCATGCGTGGAGGCTGGACGTACATCATGGCAAGCAAGCCGAGGGGCATGCTGTACATCGGGGTGACCGCGCATCTCGCTGCACGGGTTGATCAACACCGCCGCGGCGTGGGTTCGGCCTATTGCCGCCGATACGGCATCGCAACGCTGGTACTCGCCGAGCCGCATGAGCTGATCGAATATGCCATAACGCGGGAGAAAGCGCTGAAGGCTTGGAAGCGCGATTGGAAGATACGGTTAATCGAAGAAGCGAACCCCGATTGGGCGGACCTCTACGACGTCATCGCCTGAGGCTTGAGACCCCAGCCTTCGCTGGGGTGACGGACATCGTGTGGCATGCCGAGTGCACTGTCACGCGACCTCCGCCGCTGCGGTCGTCCATCCCAGCTTCGGGATCGTGATCGATCGCTTCCCCGCCATATCCACGCGCGACACGAACAGTTCGCGTGCTTCGATATAGCCGATCAGCCGTCGCACCCGCCCCAATGAACTCGTGCCGTAGGTCCGCGCGATCGCGGCGTCGGACGGGCAGGGATCGCCGTCATGCGCCGCGCGGGCGACGAGCAGGAACGCACCGATCATGTCGTCGGGCAGCGCGTCCGCCACGGCCAGCGCCGCGACCCAGTCGGGTTCGCTCGGGTCGTGGATACCAGCGCGCGCGCAGGCCAGCCGCCGGGTGAAGCCCGCAAGGTCGAGCGGCGGGCGCGGCAGGTCGGCCATCCGGCAGCGCACCTGGAAATCCTGGAACAGTACGGATGGCGGCCGCAGCGTAGCGTCCTCGTCCGCCACGATCGCCCGCATCACGTCGGCGACGATCGCCTCGACGGTCGCATCGTCCTTGTCGGGCACCGCGGCGGCGGCGACCGGGGCGGGGCGGATCGCGTCGATCAGCGTGTCCGCCGCCATCGGTGCGGGCCGCGGGGCGGGGCCGAGATCGAGTTCGGGCAGCGGATCGTTCGCGGCGAAGATCAGGTCCGCTACGTCGATCGACTGGCCGCTCGGCAGCGGCGTCAGCTTGGGGCTGCCGCTGCGCGCCGACGTTTCGACGGTGCCGATCTTCACCGTCACCGGCCGCCTGGCGATCGCCGGCCCCAGCGCAAGGAAGGTGCCGCGCGCCAGGTCGCGGATCGCCTCGGCCTGGCGGCGTTCCATCCCCAGCAGGTCGGCGGCGCGCGCCATGTCGATGTCGAGGAAGGTGCGCCCCATCAGGAAGTTCGACGCCTCCGCGGCGACGTTCTTGGCGAGCTTCGCCAGCCGCTGCGTCGCGATCACCCCCGCCAGCCCGCGCTTGCGCCCGCGACACATCAGGTTGGTCATCGCCGATAGCGACGCCCGCCTGGCATCCTCCGCGACCTCGCCCGCCGCGGCGGGGGCGAACAATTGCGCCTCGTCGACCACCACCAAAGCGGGATACCAATGCTCGCGCGGCGCCTCGAACAATGCCGCCAGGAACGCGGCGGCGCAGCGCATCTGCCCCTCGACCTCCAGCGCCTCCAGGCTGAGCACGACCGAGGCGCGGTGCTGGCGGATGCGCCCCGCGATCCGTGCGATCTCGCGCTCGCTATAATCGCCCGCCTCGATGACGGTATGCCCATAGGCGCCGCTGAGCGTCGTGAAGTCGCCCTCGGGGTCGATCACCACCTGCTGGACCTCGCCCGCGGAGCGTTCGAGCAGGCGGCGCAGCAGATGCGACTTGCCCGACCCCGAATTGCCCTGGACGAGCAACCGCGTCGCGAGCAATTCCTCAAGGTCGATCGCGACCGACGCGCCGGCGCCGTCGGTTCCCATGTTCACGCTGACGGTCATTGCCGCTGCGCTTGGCCGATCGGGTGTCGGTCCCGCAAGCGCTTTGCGCCGGTCCCCCGTGTTCCTGCGAACGCAGGAACCCAGGGCCGCGAAGGTCCGCGCTGATGACCCTGGGCTCCTCCGTCCGCAGGAGAACGGTGCATTTCCAGCAAACTTGTCTCTAGGGTGGCGGCGGCGGCGATGAGGGAATTTGGCATGACGGATGTGGCTTCGGAGAACCCCAAGACCCCGGCGACGGTGCTCGCCGATCTGGCGCACCGGCTGCTCGGCAAGGCACCGGG
Source organism: uncultured Sphingomonas sp. (assembly GCA_964247555.1). Lineage (GTDB taxonomy): Bacteria > Pseudomonadota > Alphaproteobacteria > Sphingomonadales > Sphingomonadaceae > Sphingomonas. Next base: position 4,212 of record CAXTVB010000190.1, read on the forward strand.
CGAACTCGACGCCGAGGAACGCCGCGTCCTGGCAGGTATCGAGGCGGGTACCGTCGTCAGCCGCGATGCCGCCGACGTCGCCGACGAACGGTCCACCATGGGCGAGCGATTGTCGGACCGGGTGGCCGCGATCGGCGGGTCCTGGGGGTTCATCATCGCCTTCACCGTCGTGCTGCTCGGCTGGATGCTGCTCAATTCGGACGTGCTCGCGCATTTCGGCGCGGCCTTCGATCCCTTTCCCTACATCTTCCTCAATCTCATCCTGTCGACCGTCGCGGCGATCCAGGCGCCGATCATCATGATGAGCCAGAACCGGCAGTCGGCGAAGGACCGCCTCGCGGCCAGCCTGGACTACGAGACCAACCTGCGCGCCGAACTCGACATCCTGCGCGTACACCACAAGCTCGACCATATCGTGCTCGACCGGTTGTCGTCGCTGGAGACGAAGATCGATGCGCTGGTCGCCGCGCTGCCGACGGGTTGAGCGCGCGCGCCGCAAGGTTTAGGGGTTCGCGCGACATTACGTGATGGGGTTACGCGTGGCAGGCCATTCCAAGTTCAAGAACATCATGCACCGCAAAGGTGCCCAGGATAAGAAGCGGTCGGGCATGTTCTCCAAGCTCAGCCGCGAAATCACCGTCGCGGCGAAGATGGGCCTGCCCGATCCCGACATGAACCCGCGCCTGCGCGCCGCGATCAACGCCGCCAAGGCGCAGTCGATGCCCAAGGACAATATCCAGCGCTCCATCGACAAGGCGTCGAAGGGCGATGCCGAGAATTACGAGGAAATCCGCTACGAGGCGTTCGGCCCCGGCGGCGTGTCGCTGATCGTCGAGACGCTGACCGACAACCGCAACCGCACCGTCACCAACGTGCGCACCGCGATCGGCAAGAATGGCGGCAATCTCGGCGCGCCGGGATCGGTCAGCCATGCGTTCGACCGGATGGGGCTCATCTCCTATCCCGCCAAGGTCGGCGACGCGGAGAAGGTCTTCGAGGCGGCGCTGGAGGCGGGGGCCGAGGATGTCTCGTCCAGCGAGGACGGCCACGAGATCTGGACCGCGGTCGGCGACCTGCACGACGTGTCGAAGGCGCTGGAACCGGTGCTCGGCGAGGCGGAAGGCGCGAAGCTCGCCTGGCGGCCGCAGACGATGGTCGAAGTGGACGAGAGCGACGCCGCGACGCTGTTCAAGCTGATCGACGTGCTGGACGACGACGACGACGTGCAGACGGTGTGGGGAAATTACGAGGTTTCCGACGCGGTGATGGAGAAACTGGGATAACAACGACATCCTCCCCGGCACGGGGAGGGGGACCAGCCGCAGGCTGGTGGAGGGGGTGCGCCGCAAGCGATCCGCTCGGCGCACGCCCCCTCCACCGCCCTTTGGGCGGTCCCCCTC
>CAXTVB010000191.1:0-5585 GCA_964247555.1 uncultured Sphingomonas sp.
CCACTCTAGTTGACGGGCGGAGGTCGTTGCGCCATGGATGCCGGAGGGGTGAGCGCTGACCGATTCGGGCGGCGTACAGGAGGAAGCCCCTTCGCTCGGCAAGCCCGTGCTCGTCATGCGCGAGACGACCGAGCGGCCCGAAGGGATCGCCGCGGGTACCGCATTGCTGGTCGGTACCGATCCGGACCGCATCGTTTCCGAAGTCTTCACGCTTCTGGACGACAATGCCGCACATGCGCGGATGGCGCGCGCGCACAACCCGTTCGGCGACGGCCGGGCCAGCGCGCGAATCGCCCGCGTGGTGAAGGACAGGACCGCGCGATGATCTCCGATTCCGAACTGAAAGTGGTCGTCCTCGGCCTCGGCTATATCGGCTTGCCCACCGCCGCGGTCATCGCGCGCACGGGTGCGAGCGTCCTGGGCGTCGACGTCACGCAAAGCGTCGTCGACACGATCAATTCCGGCAAGGTGCATATCGAGGAAGTCGATCTGGACGGGCTGGTATCCGGGGTCGTCGCGCGGGGTTCGCTGCGTGCTTCGATGCAGATCGCGCCGGCGGACGTGTTCGTGATCGCGGTGCCGACGCCGTTCGCGGACGATCACGCGCCCAATATCGGTTACGTCCTGCAAGCCGCGACGACGATCGCGACCGTGTTGAAGCCGGGGGATACCGTCATCCTCGAATCGACCTCGCCCGTCGGCACCACTGAACAGGTTCGCGACCTGCTCGCCAAGCTGCGCCCCGACTTGCGCGTGCCCGGTCGCCCGAGAGGACTAGGGGCGGGCGAGCAGGCGGACGTCGCCATCGCTTATTGCCCCGAACGGGTGTTGCCGGGGCGGATCCTGGTCGAACTGATCGACAATGACCGGGTCATCGGCGGGATCACGCCGCGGTGTGCGCGCAAGGCGCTGGCCTTCTATCGTCGTTTCGTCCGCGGTGCCTGCGTCACCACGACCGCGCGCGCGGCCGAGATGACGAAGCTGACCGAGAACGCGTTTCGCGACGTGAACATAGCCTTCGCCAACGAACTTAGTTTGGTCGCCGACACGATGGGCGTCGATGTGTGGGAGGTGATCCGCCTGGCCAACCGCCACCCTCGCGTCAACATCCTGTCGCCCGGCCCCGGTGTAGGCGGGCACTGCATCGCGGTCGATCCCTGGTTCCTTGTCCATGCCGATCCGGCGAACACGCCGCTGATCCGCACCGCGCGCGAAGTGAACGATGCCAAGACCGATCACGTGATAGCGCAGGCGGCCGCGATGATCGATGCCGTTCCGGGCACGCCCGTCGCGTGCCTGGGCCTCGCCTTCAAGGCGAACATCGACGATTTCCGCGAAAGCCCCGCGTTGAAGGTTGCAGAAGCACTTGCCGCCCGGTTCGGCAACCGCATGCGAATCGTCGAGCCCTATGCCGATACGCTCCCCCCTGCCCTAGCGACCCATGGTGCGACGTTGATCGATATCGACGAGGCGATCGAAACCTGCGCGGCGATGATCGTGCTGGTCGACCATGACCTGTTCCGATCGGTCCCGTTGGCGGAGCGGATCGGCAAGGCGGTGCTCGACACGCGCGGGATCTGGCCGGATCAGCCGCCCCGGGGGGCGGCGACGCCGTCGCTGCGCCTCGCCAGCTGACGCGACACCCGCCGTTGCCGGCCGGCCCACTCGCACCTATATGCGCGCCGTCTCCGGAACCGCATCCATCATGCTTCGCAAACTCTTCAAATCGCGGCTCGCGCCGGCGACCGCACCCGGCGCGATTCCGGAAGGCGAGCGTGTATACGCGATCGGCGACATCCATGGCTGTGTCGATTTGCTCGACCAGCTCATGGCGAAGATCGATGCCGACGACCGGGCGCGGACGCCTGCGCGTACCACGCTCATCTTCCTCGGCGACCTCGTCGATCGCGGCCCTGAGTCGGCGGCGGTCATCGACCGCCTGATCGCGTTAAAGGCCGAACGGCCCACCGCGCGCTTCATTCAGGGCAATCACGAGGAGATATTCCTCGGCGCGATGGACGGCAATCCGAAGGCGATGCGTCTGTTCTGCCGGATTGGCGGGCGTGAGACCGTTCTCAGCTACGGCGTCACCGCCGAAGCCTATGAACGCCTCGATTACGAAGAACTGGAGGCCGTCCTGCAATCGGTGGTGCCGGCCGAACATCGCGCTTTCCTCGCGGGGTTCGAGGATCTTATCGAGATCGGCGACTACGCCTTCGTCCACGCCGGCGTCCGCCCCGACCGACCCTTGTCCGACCAGCGCGGCGCCGACCTTCGCTGGATCCGCGATCCCTTTCTCGACCACCCCCAGGCGCTGGAAAAAACCATCGTCCACGGCCACACCATCGCCGACGATATCGAGGTAGGGCCGCACAGAATCGGTGTAGATACAGGAGCTTACACCACCGGACGCTTGAGTGCGGTGGGTTTGGAAGGCAACGCCTCGTGGCATCTGCAGACCGGATGAGCGCCGCTTTTCGCGAAACATCCATGTCCGACCATTTATCAACTATCGCTCAACGTTTTCGCTGGTAAGGAGCGGGAGCGGTGGCTGCATGTTGCAGCGCTGCAACAGCGTGGAACGCTTCCACGGTGGGTCCGTTTGACGATTGTCCTGCCCCATTTTTGATGGCATGGCATAGTCGACGAACAAAAAGGGAGTTCGACATGCGTCTTGGAAAGTATTTCATGGCTGCGGCAGTTGCCACGATGGCAGTTGCTCCGGCGATGGCCGCTCCGGCAAATCCGGCGGCAAGCCTCTCGATCTCGGCACCGGCTCGCGCTGGCACGTCGGTGTCGCACAAGGATAAGCTTGCTGGCGGCGGCTTCATCATCGCCCTCGTCGCGGCAGCAGCCGTGATCGCGGGTATCGTGGTCGTCGCCACGAACAAGGATAAGCCTGCCAGCGCGTAAGCCTGGCATTCTTCATTAGAGAAATAGCGGTCTTCGGGCCGCTATTTTTTTGTCTGGTGTTTGGGTTGCGTGAGCGGAAACGGTTGGTCGAATGAACCCTTGCCGCAAATGGTTCGCACCGACGCCATTGTGATCTGGACGCCCCCCATCTCAGATAGGGAGAAAAACCGTCATATCCGCGCTCTTTCCCATCCTGCGCATTGGGTGCTGCATGCGCGGGTGGTTGAGATGCTGCACCGACGTGTTCCGCCAACGAGATTGACGGTGGTCTCCGGACTTCAACGGCTCCGGATCAGGCCGTCTGTCTTTCGAAGCACATTAAACTCGGACAGCGTCGTAATCGAACGCTCAGGTCTGAAGCATCACTGCGGCGTGGCAGTGCCGCCAGGCGCCATACCGCCACCCGGCATTCCGGCACCGAGGCCACCGGCACCCCGTGCCATCGCCGCCCGCGCTTGCATCTGCTGCACGACGCTCGCCGGCAGGAAATCGACGAGTTCGATGTCGAACACCAACGTCGCATTGGCGGGAATGGGACCCGCACCGGCTGCTCCGTAGCCCAGCTTCGACGGGATCCAGACACGATATTTCGCGCCCTTCGGCATCAACTTCAACGCTTCGGAAAAGCCGGGCACGACGCTACCCACGGGCATTGGGGTCGGCTGCTGCGACTTGTCGAAGGTCTTGCCGTCGAGCAGCTTGCCCTCGTAATTCACCAACGCGACATCGGCATCGGTCGGCCGAGGCGCACCCGGCGCCCCAGGCGCGATCACTCTGTACTGCAGTCCGGTCGAAGTCGTCACGACACCCCGCGCCCGCGCATTCCGCGTCAGGAAATCGTCACCCTGCTGCGCCAACGCAAACGCGGCTATGCAGGCCAACACTATGCCGACCCACAGATAGACCAAATAACTACGCTTGGTCGCGCGCAGCGGAACGGCGGTGACGGTCGACATGATCGGTAGCCTCGCTACGCGGCGGCCTGCACCGCCCCGGCTTTGTTTTGCTCGCAGATTGGAGAGACGACCCGCCGGATGATGCCGGCGGACGATCACAGTATTACCGCGCGCCGTCGCGCTCAGCGCGCTTGCGATCCATCTTGCGCGCTCGGCGCACCGCAGCCGCCCGCTCGCGCGCCCGCTTCTCGCTGGGCTTTTCATAGTGGCGGCGCAACTTCATCTCGCGATACACACCCTCACGCTGCAGCTTCTTCTTGAGCGCGCGAAGAGCCTGATCGACATTGTTGTCACGGACGATGATCTGCATAAACCCGTATAGCTCCGGTGAAATGGCTATTGCGCCACGGAGCGCTCCGCGACGGATATGCGGGCCGCTTACCAGCACGCGACGCGCATTTCAAGGACCCGCGACCATTGGTTTATGCAGTCCACCCGGGGCCTCATCGACTTATATGCGGGCTGTCGTGCGGGCGGCACCCGCTAATTCGAGAGGCCGGCATTGCTACATTGCAGCGAACCGATGGAGATGGGCCCGCCCTTACGGTTTGGAAGCGGCGTCCGGCATGCGCAAACTGATCGTCGCTCGCGGCCGACGTACTGAATAAGCATGGCAAAAACCTGATCTCGGTTGAGGAAACTACTTGCTGAACCGCCCCGGGTTTGCCGGAGGCTCCAACTCCTGAGAAGGTGGAGCCATGACGAGAAAGACGACGAATAAGTTTGCGCCCGAGGTCCGGCAAGCCAACGAGATACTGCGTAAGGCATCAGCATATTTTGCGCAGGCGGAACTCGCCCGCCCGTTCCGGCGATGATCGGTTTCATTGACGATCACTGTCATGCCTGTAGGGTCGAGCGATCTGCCGCGTCCCGCCGATCACCTCGTCCACCTACTACGAGGACGTCGCGCAGCGACGGGACTCATCGCGTCTGTCGGCACGGACGAGTAAAGTTTTGATCCTCAAGCCCGAGATCCCTCGCGTGTTCGCGGAGAACTTCGCGGTCTACGGCGTACGGAAGGTATGGCGGCAGATAATGCGGGAGGGCTTTATGCTCGCCCGCTGTACCGTCAAGCGGCTGATACCTGAGATGGGATTGACGGCGTGATTCGGGGTAAGCAGGTGCGTACTACTACCAGCGACAAGGCGGCACCATGCCCGCGCGATCACGTCAATCGCCAGTTCTTCGCGCTTGCGCCGAACAGGCTTTGGGTATCGGAATTCACCTATGTCGCAATTTGGGCGGGGTTCGTTTAAGTCGCCTTCGTCATCGATACCTACGTCAGCGGCGCACGCCAGCCTCGTCCTGGATGCACTCGAACAGTCGTCCACGATAGCCGTCCGACCCATCGGGACGGTCTGATCCATCAGAGCGACGGTGGGTCGCAATACGTGTGTATCAAGTACGCTGGAGGCCTCGCCGAGGCCGGCATCGAGCCGTCGGTCGGCAGTGTCGGCGACAGCTATGACAATGCTTTGGCCGAGACGATCAACGACCTCGATAAAGCCGAGGTGATCCACCGGCGCGGACCTTGGCGCAGCTTCGAAACCGTCGAGTATGCCACGCTCGAATGGGTCGACCGGTTCAACCATCGTCGACTACTGGCGCCCATCGGCAACATCCCACCTGCGAAGCCGAAGATCAATATTATGCTGCCGCAGACAACATCGATATGGCAGCGTGACTCACAACCCAACGCCTCCGGCAGACCCGGCG
>CAXTVB010000192.1:0-5572 GCA_964247555.1 uncultured Sphingomonas sp.
CAACCGCACCGCGGCCCGCGGCGAATGGACCAGCGCGACCGCACCGACCAAAACCACGAGCGCATCCGCCGCCACCGGCAGCGGGTCGGCGGCATAGACGGTCGCCGCCACCAGCCGCGGATCGTCGATCCGGTCCCGCCCGGCCAGATGCAGCAACCGCGGATAGGCCGCGGCATGCGCCGCCAATAGCGAAGCGACATCGGCCGCCCCCGTCGCCGCCACCAACAACCCCGCCGCCCGCGCCGCCGCCGCGGTCGCCGCGCCCACCGCCAGCACCGGCAGGTCCAGCCCCGCGAGCCCAGGTCCGGCATGGCGGACCGCATTGGCACTGGTCAGCACCACCGCGTCGAATCCGCCCGGCGGCATCGTCCAGGCGACCGGCCGTACCGCGAACAACGGCATCGCGGTCGCCGCCAGTCCCGCCGCCGCCAGCGCAGCGATCGTTTGATCCGCCGCGGGTCGGGGCCGAAGCACGACCGCCGCCCTCATCCGGCGAACAGCGCGCGCAACGCCGGCGGCGCGCGTGCCAGCAGGTCGGCGGCCAGCGCGGCGCCCAGATCCTCGTCGGGCGTCCCCTCGACCCGGCCCTCCACCGCCGCCTCGCCATCGACCGCGATCAGTTCGCCGCGGATCGACAGCGTCGCCCCCGCCAGGCTGGCCAACGCCGCGACCGGCGAATGGCAATCCCCACCGATCGCCGCCAGGAACGCACGTTCGGCGTGGACGCACAGGCTGGTTTCCGCATGGTCGATCGCGCCGACGATCGCCGCCGACGCCGCATCGTCCCGTCGCACCTCGATTCCCACCGCGCCCTGGGCCGGCGCGGGGAGCATGACGTCGGTGCCGATCGCGTGGCCGATCTCAGCCTGTCCCAGCCGATCGAGCCCTGCCGCTGCCAGCAGAGTCGCATCGACCTCGCCTGCGTCCAGCTTCGCCAGCCGCGTGCCGACATTGCCGCGGAACAGGACGATTTGCAGATCGGGCCGCAGACGCAACAGCTGCGCGCGCCGCCGCGGGCTGCTGGTGCCGATCACCGCGCCCGGTCCCAGCGCCGGAACGCTCGCCGCGCCGATCAGCCGGTCGCGCACATCGGCGCGCGGCAACATCGCGGCGATGCGGATCGCATAGGGACGGATCGTCTCGACATCCTTCATCGAATGCACGCACGCATCGACGTCGCCGTCCAGCAGCGCGCGGTCGAGTTCCTTCGTCCACAGCGCCTTGCCGCCGATTTCCGCCAGCGCACGGTCCTGCACCCGGTCGCCGGTGGTGCGGATCGTCACGATCGCGATCTCGTCCGCCGCCCAGCCCTGCGCCGCCGCGATCGCCGCCTGCACCAGATGCGCCTGCACCAGCGCGAGCGCGGAACCGCGCGTGCCGACCCTGAAACGGATCATGCCGGATCCCTGCGTCCGGGCAGCGCGATCGACAAGGTCCCGCGCCCTCGGCGCGCCGGCGATTGCAGAGGATGCATTCGGAAGTGGACGAAGTGGACGCCACGTCCGCGCCGAAATCGCCCCCGCACAGTCGATTGCAATTCCTGCAGGGCGGCGCACCCGGGTTCGATCATCGGCATGGCACCGAAGTGGCACGGAAAATCCAACATTGCGAGGGCGCGGCGAAGATGGGACCGGGATGGCACTCTTTGCATGCGGGCGATGCGTCGTCGGGTTTCGCCCATACATGGACGTGCATGCCATCGTAGCTAATCAAAGCAGCCGTTCGGTCAGCGCAACCTTTCCCGTTTCTTCATCTTCGAGGGCCGATTTCGGAACGCGCAATCGGGAACAGGTTTCGGGGAAAACGCAACCCTGGGCCGGCCGCCAGCGCGATCTGCGGGAGGCGTTCCCGCTAGTGTTCGTATTCGAGAAGAGCATGGTCTCTCCGCCATGAGGTGCATCTTGCTGCTCAATGGCTGGCGCTAGCGGCCAACTCCTTGTCCAACGCCGCCGTCAGCCTCTCCATTCGCCGCGTCATCGCGGCATAGGCGGTGGGATCGGCCGTATCGAAGCCGGCCCGCTTCAGCAGCGTCGGGCCGTCTTCGGAACCTCCGGCGCGCAGCAGCGCCTTGAGCTTCTCGGGCGCGTTTCGGTCGTCAGCGGCAATGCGCTCGGCGAACCATGCCGCTGCGCTGGCCGCCAGCAGATACCTGTAAAAATACAGGTCGTAGTATATATAAGGTTCAGTGACCCAACCCAGGCAGTCTCGCGCATCCCAGGCGATCGACGACGGAGCGTAACGTTTGCGCGCCTCGCAATAGATCGTCGATATCGTCTCCGGCGTAAGCGGATGGCCGGCATCGGCTGCCGCCCGGACATCAAGATCAAATCGCGCCTGCGCCACCACACCGTAATAGGACGTGCGCAGCGCCTCGATCGCACTGGTCAGTGTCGCAATCCGCTCATCCTTGGTCTTCGCGGTGGCGATCTCACGATCCGCGACCAGCATCTCGTGCACGAAGGTCACGAGGTCGTTGGTCGATACTTCCGGAGCTAGCGTCTCGAATGGCCGCTCCGACTCACGGGCATAGTCCCAGTGCAGCCAGTGGCCCCATTCATGGGCGAAGATCGCCAGCCCGGCGGCGTTTTCCGTGTAGCTGATCGATATATAGGCAGGTAGTTCCCGAACGCCGAAGATTGTAAGACCGCCCGGCGCCTTGGTCGGCGAGGGATGCCAGTCGATCCACTTGCCGGCGTAGCCTCGCTCCAGACGATTCTGATATTCGCGACCCATCGGCGCCACCGCTGCCAGCGTCAGCGCCTCCGCCTGATCGATGGTGAAGCGGCGTGTGTCCGGGACGATCGCGGCGGGCAGGTCGTAGCTGGTCAGCGCGGTCAGCCCGAGCGCCCGGGCCTTGGTCGTCGCGTAACGCGTCATCGGACCCTTCGCGGCACGCTGCGCCTCCGCCCCCAGCGCGGCGAAGGCGGCGGCCGGCATCGGGTCGGACGCGATCATCATATCGGTCTGGCCGGGCCATCCGCGCGTCTTTGCTTCCCATGCGGCACCATCGAGATAGGCGGATAGCAGCGCGGCCTGGGTCAGCTTGAACCCGTCCTGTGTCGCCGTGGACGCTTCCCACGCTGCACGGCGCGTTGCCCGGTCGGGATCGGTCAGCAGGCGGCGGGTGGTGCCGAAAGTCAGACGGCGCTGCTCGCCCTTCACGGTAATGCTGGGATAGGGCAGTTCGACGTTGAACAATGTGTCGCGGATCGCGGCGGGCCGGCGCAGCAGCGGCTGGACACCGGCGATCATCGCCTCCCTGTCGGCGGACAGCACGTGGGTAGCCCGTGTCCGCAGTTGCACCAGCATTTTACGATAGGGAGCAAGGGTTGCCGCCTCCGTCAATTGGGCGAGACGCGCCAGTCCCAGCGCGAGCAGTTCCGGTTCGAGATAGGCGGTGGCGCTATCGATTCCAGCTTGCAGGTCCGTCGCGGTGGCCATGTCCGCAGCCGCGGTCTCGTCAGCGCCGTCGCGGCTTTGCCGCAAGTTCGCCCATGCCCAGTAGCGCGCGAGACGCATCCGCATCGCCGACCGGGCGTCGAGTGCGGCGCGGATGGCGGCTTGATCCGTCAGCTTGTCCTTCCATTGCGCCAGTTGCGGCAATGCCGCCTGGATCGCGATGCGTTCCTCGCTGGCCTTCTCGGCGTTTGCGAAGATCGGTGTAAGGTCCCAATCGGGCAGGTTGAGTGCCGGCTCCTGCGCCGAAACCGGTCCAGCGGCGATAATTGCTGCGATCGCGATCAGATATGGACGCACGTTCACCCCCCGGTAGACTGCACTCGATCCAACGATTAGCCTTTGATGCGAAGTCTGCAAACGGCCAATCTTTCCCGAAACTCGATCGTTTCCGGGAAAGCCGGTCACGGGCGGAACGACAATTCTTGCTGATCGCCGGTCCGAATGCCAACCGATTGCGCACCACCACAACCACACATCCCACAATCCGATCCCCCCGCTTGTCCCCCGCCCCCCACCCGGCCTAGGACACGCCATGCCCCCTGCGATCATCCTCGGCATCGAATCCTCGTGCGACGAGACCGCCGCCGCGATCGTCACCGGCGATCGGCGCATCCTGTCGCATCGGTTGGCGGGGCAGGAGGCCGCGCACGCGCCGTTCGGCGGCGTCGTGCCCGAGATCGCGGCACGCGCGCATGTCGAGATGATCCAGCCGCTGGTCGCGGGGGCGCTCGCCGATGCGGGGCTGACGCTGGCGGACGTCGACGCGGTGGCGGCGACCGCGGGGCCGGGGTTGATCGGCGGCGTCATGGTCGGACTGGTGATGGCGAAGGCGCTGGCGCATGCCGGCGACCGGCCGCTCATCGCGGTCAACCATCTGGAGGGCCATGCGCTGTCTGCGCGGCTGTCCGATCCCACGCTCGAATTCCCCTATCTGCTGCTATTGGTGTCGGGCGGGCATTGCCAGTTGCTGCTGGTCGAGGGTGTCGGGCGGTATCGTCGGCTGGCGACGACGATCGACGATGCCGCGGGCGAGGCGTTCGACAAGACCGCGAAGATCCTGGGGCTGGGCTTTCCCGGCGGCCCCGCAGTGGAGCGCGCGGCGGCGCGCGGCGATCCGTCGGCGGTGCCCTTGCCGCGCCCGCTGAAGGGATCGGCCGAACCGCATTTCTCGTTCGCCGGGTTGAAGAGCGCCGTGCTGCGCGCCGTCCCGCATCACCGCGCCGAGGACGTCGCCGCGTCGTTTCAGGCCGCAGTGGTGGATTGTTTGGTCGACCGGACGGAGAAAGCGCTTTCGTTGTTCCCCCGCGAACGCGGGGGCCCAGGGGCCGCGAGCGATGTCCTCCATAACCCTGGGCTCCTGCGTTCGCAGGAGAACATTAGGGAGCAAAACGATAGCCGCCCCACCGCGCTCGTCGTCGCTGGCGGCGTCGCGGCGAACACCGCGATCAGAAGCGCGTTGCAATCGCTCGCCGCCAGGCACGGTCTCCGCTTCGTCGCGCCGCCCTTGTGGCTGTGCACCGACAATGCGGCGATGATCGCCTGGGCGGGGGCGGAGCGGTTCGCCGCCGGACTGACCGATCCGCTCGACGTGCCCGCGCGCCCGCGCTGGCCGCTCGACCCCGCCGCCGAGGCGGTGCGCGGGGCGGGGGTGAAGGCGTGAAGATCGGCATCATCGGCGGCGGCGCATGGGGCACGGCCCTCGCCCAGGTCGCGGCGGGCGATACGGCGGAGGTGCTGCTATGGGCGCGCGAGCCGGCGGTGGTGGCGGCGATCAACGACGCCCACGAGAATGCGCTGTATCTCCCCGGCGTCGCGCTGTCGCCGCGGGTACGCGCGACCGGCGATCCGGCCGCGATGGCGGGGCACGACGCGCTGCTGGTCGTCGTGCCGGCGCAGCATGTCGGCGCGGTGCTCGCGGCGATGCCGGTCGGTGGAGCCCCGCTGATCCTGTGTGCCAAGGGGATCGAGGCGGGGACCCGGCGGCTGGTCGGCGAGGTGGCCGCCGCGGTCTGTCCGGATAGCCCGATCGCGGTGCTGTCCGGCCCGACCTTCGCGCACGAGGTCGCCGCCGGGCTGCCGACCGCGGTCACGCTCGCCTGCGCGGACGAGGGTC
>CAXTVB010000193.1:0-2500 GCA_964247555.1 uncultured Sphingomonas sp.
GTCTTGCCCATCTTCGCCCCGTCGGCAGTGGTGATCAGCGGCGTCGTGATCGCCTGCAGATCGGCCCCGTCCGCGCGTCGTCCCAGGTCGATGCCGTTGACGATATTGCCCCATTGGTCCGACCCGCCCATTTGCAACCGGCAGCCATAGCGGCGCGACAGCTCCAGGAAGTCGTACCCCTGGAGGATCATATAGTTGAATTCGAGGAAGCTGAGCGACTGTTCCCGATCGAGCCGCAGCTTCACCGAATCGAAGCCGAGCATGCGGTTGACCGAGAAGTACTTCCCGATGTCGCGGAGGAAGGGGAGATATTCGAGCTTGTCGAGCCAGTCGGCATTGTTGACCATGACCGCGTCGGTCGGCCCGTCGCCGAAATCGAGGAAGCGTTCGAAGATGCGCTTGATCGACGCGATATTGGCGTCGATCCGGTCGACACCGAGCATCTGACGCGCCTCGTCCTTGAAGCTGGGATCGCCGACCTTGCTGGTGCCGCCGCCCATCAGCACGATCGGCTTGTGCCCCGCTTGCTGGAGCCGGCGCAGGAGCATGATCTGGACGAGGCTACCGACATGCAGCGACGGTGCGGTCGCGTCGAAGCCGATATAGCCGGGGACGACCTGCCTGCCGGCCAATGCGTCGAGCGCGGCGGCGTCGGTCATCTGGTGGATATAGCCGCGGGTCGACAGCGTGGTGAGCAGGGTGGACTGGTAGGTCATGTGTGTGTCGCTTAGCATGCACGCTTCTTTGCCGTCACCCCAGCGAACGCTGGGGTCTCATGCGGCTGGAGACCCAGCGTTCGCTGGGGTGACGTGAAATGCGGATGACGGCACGCGTCAGGTCCGCGGCAACTGCGCCAGCGGGTCGACGGGCGTCCGCCCCTTGCGCAGTTCGAAATGCGCCTCGGGCCGGTCCGCGAAGCCGGTATCCCCCGACAAGGCGATCGTCTGCCCGCGCTTCACGCTCTGCCCGCGCTGGACCAGCAATTTGGAGGCGTGGCCGTAGACGCTGGTCCAGCCATCGCCATGCTTGACGATGACGAGGCCGCCCAGCGCGGCGATGCCGTCGCCGACATAGGCGACGACGCCGTCCGCGGTGGCTCTGATCGGGGTGGAGACGGGCACCGATATCTCGATCCCGTCATTGCGTTCCCCGCTGGCGCCCGGGCCGAAACGCTTCACGACGCGGCCGTCCACCGGCCACAGGAACCCGCCGGTCAGCCGCGTCGGGGCGACGACGGCGGCCGTCGGCGGGAGGACGCGCTTCGCGGACGGGGCAGGGCGGACGGGGGCCTGGTTGCTGGCGAGCGCGGGTTCGCCGCCGGTCAGGATGTCGTCGATGTCGAGCTTGAACGCCGATGCGCGCTCGGCCCGCGTCGGTGCGGGCTGACCGGGCGCGGTGCCGGGGATCAGGACGCGCTGGCCGACGCGCAGCGTGTAAGGCTCCTGCAAGTCGTTCGCCGCCACGATCCGCGACCATTCGACTGCATAGGCGCGCGCGATGGCGATCCCCGTCTGGCCGGGGCGGACGAGGTGATACCGCCCGCCGGGGATGGTCAGCCGCTGCCCGATTCGCACCGGATAGGGCGGATCGATCGCGTTGGCGCGCGCGATCGCATCGACGCCGGCGCCGGTCCGGTCGGCGATGCGGCCGATCGAGTCGCCGGCCTGGACCGTATAGGTCGTCGGCGCGACCATCACGGCGTCCGCGGTGACGGGGCGCGCTTCCCAGGCGGGGCGGGGAGCCGGCAGCGTGCTGACTCCTCTGGCGTCCGGACGCTGCGCGACGGGCCGGTCGTCATCGTCGTAGCGTGGCCGATCGCGCTGGTCGTCGGGTAGCGGCGCCTGCCGATAGCGGGGTACGGGACGTGGCGCCGAGTTAGGCCGGTCCTGATAGGGCGGATCGGCGCGGGGGATGCAGCCGGCGACGACCAGGCCAGCGGCCACCATCGCGATCGCCCCGGGCCCTGCTCCTCGCATTCTCGCCGCTCCTATCCGTATGCGTCGGCGAGCATAGCGATCGCCGCGCGGTGCGTAAGGTCGAGATGGAGCGGGGTGACCGCGACATGATCGGCGGCCACCGCTTCCAGATCGGTCGCCGTCCCGGCCTCGATCGATGTGCGGCGCATCGCCAGCCAGTAATAGTCGAAGCCGCGTGGATCGGTCCGGTGGTCCATCCGCACCTGGCCATGATCGCGCAGCCCCTGCGCCACGACGCGGATGCCCTTCACCGCGTCCGGCGCGACAATGGGAAAGTTGATGTTGACCAAGGTGGCTGGATCGAACGGCCGGTCGAGCAGGGGGCGGAGCACCCGTTCGCCCCAGGCTTGCGCGGTCGCGAAGGACACCGCGTCGCCGACGCCTTCCTTGTCGTACAGCTGGCTGAGCGCGATCGAGCGGACGCCCGCCATCGCGCCCTCCATCGCCGCGGCGACGGTCCCCGAATACAGCACGTCCTCCGCCAGGTTGCCGCCGCGATTGACCCCCGACAGGATGAGATCGGG
>CAXTVB010000193.1:2510-5516 GCA_964247555.1 uncultured Sphingomonas sp.
TCCTTCATGAGTTCGCCAAGCGCCATGAGCACCGCGTCGGTCGGCGTGCCCGCGACCGCGAAGCGCTTCTCGCCGAAGCGGCGGACCCGAAGCGGCCGGCTGAGCGTCAGCGACCGCGCCGCACCCGATTGTTCGTCGGCGGGGGCGACGATCCACACGTCGTTCGACAGCGTGGCCGCAATCGTCTCCAGCGCGGCGAGGCCCGGGGCGTGATAACCGTCGTCGTTGGTCAGCAGGATCCGCATCAGCGCGGCGTCAGTTCGGTGAGCCCGCCGAGATAGGGCACGAGCACCGCCGGCACTTCGACCGATCCGTCCGCGCGCTGGTAATTCTCGATCACCGCGACCAACGTCCGCCCGACCGCGAGGCCCGATCCGTTCAGCGTGTGAACGAATCGCGTGCCCTTCTCCCCCTCGGGCCGATACCGCGCGTTCATCCGCCGTGCCTGAAAATCGGTGCAGGTCGAACAGCTCGAAATCTCGCGGTAGCGGCCCTGTCCGGGCAGCCATACCTCCAGATCATAGGTCCGCGCCGCGGTGAAGCCCATGTCGCCCGCGCACAGCAGCATCCGTCGATAGGGCAGGCCGAGCGCTTCCAGCGCGCCCTCCGCGGCACCAGTCATGCGTTCATGCTCCGCCTCCGACGCATCTGGCGTGACGATCGACACCATCTCGACCTTGTCGAACTGGTGCTGCCGGATCAGCCCGCGCGTATCGCGGCCCGCCGCGCCCGCTTCCGAGCGGAAGCAGGGCGTCAGCGCGGCGAAGCGTAGCGGCAGTTCGGCTTCGCTCAGGATTTTTTCACGGACGATGTTGGTCAGGCTGACCTCGGCGGTCGGGATCAGCCAGCGGCCGTCGGTCGTGCAGAACAGGTCTTCGGCGAATTTGGGTAGCTGACCGGTGCCGTACACCGCCTCGTCGCGAACGAGCAGCGGGGGCGCGACCTCTTCATAGCCGTACTCCGCGACGAGCCGGTCTAGCATGAACTGGCCGAGCGCGCGTTGCAGCTTGGCGACGAACCCACGCAGCAGCGTGAAGCGCGCACCGGCGATCGCGACACCGGTTTCGAAGTCCATGCCGAGCGCGGGGCCGATCGCGTCGTGTTCGCGGGGCGTGAAGTCGAACGCCGGCGGCGTACCGTGTTCGGCCGCGACGACGTTATCGTCCTCGTCCTTGCCATCGGGCACGTCGGCGTAGGGCAGATTGGGGAGGGCGGACAGCGCCGCGTCCAGGCCGGCGGCGATCCGCTTTTCTTCCTCTTCCAGCGCCGGCAATCGCTCTTTCAGCGCGGCGACCGCCGCCATTAGATCGGCGGCGCGAGCGTCGTCCTTCGCCGCCTTCGCCTGGCCGATCTGCTTCGACAGGTCGTTGCGACTGGCCTGCGCATCCTGCGCGGCGGCGATCGTCGCGCGGCGGCGTTCGTCGATCGCCAGCAGGCTCGCCGATTGCGGCGCCGCCCCCCGCTTCGCCAGTGCGGCGTCGAAGGCGGCGGGGTCGTCGCGGATCGTGCGGATGTCGTGCATGGCCGCGGCTATGGCGAGGGCGGCGGGGCCGCGCAACCCGTGAGGGCCGCGGCGCGTTCTACGGCCCCACATACTCGCGCGAAGGAACCATCATGCAGCTATCCCACAACACCGTCGTCCTGGTGGCCGACGGCCGCAAGATGCTGTTCCTGCGCAACGAAGGCGATGCGACCTATCCCAATCTGGTCGTCGAGTCCGCGCAGGAGCAGAGCAACCCGGCGACCCGCGACCAGGGCACCGCACCTGCCGGTCGCATCTCGTCTTCCCAAGGCGCGACGGGCAGCGCGGTCGGCAAGACCGATTTCCATCAGATCGAGGAGGACCGGTTCGCCGCCGAAGCCGCCGACCTGCTGAAACACCGGGCGCTGGCCAATGATTTCGAGTCGCTCATCGTCGTCGCGCCGCCGCACACGCTGGGCGAGCTGCGCAAGCATTACCACAAGGCGGTCAGCGACCGGCTGGCGGGCGAGCTGGACAAGGACCTGACGGGGCACCCGATCCCCGATATCGAGCAGGCGCTGCTGAAAGCCTGACGCTCAGCGAAAAGGGCTCCGGCGCGATCGCACCGGAGCCCTTTCGATTCGGATCGGCGCCCGTCAGGCGGTGGCGATGCTCGGCTTCGCGAACCGGCGGCGGACAACCAGCGCGGCGGCGGCGGCGCCGAACAGCAGGACCATCGGCGGCGCCGGCACCGGTGCCGGGTTGCCGCCATTCGATCCCGAGCTACTTCCCGACGACGAGGACGACGAACTGCTGCTCGACGAGCTGCTGGAAGAGCTGCTCGACGACGAACTGCCGTTCGAGCTCCAGCCGTTGCTGCTGGAACTATAGCCGCTCGACGAGACGTTGCCGGTCGAGGATACGTTGCCCGTCGACGAGACATTGCCGGTCGACGAGACGTTGCCGCTGGACGACGAGGACGACGAGACGTTGCCGCTCGACGATCCCGACGAGGACACGTTGCCGCTCGACGAGGACGATACGTTCCCGCTCGAGCTCGATCCGCCCGACGAAATATTGCCGCTGGAGCTGGACCCGCCCGAGCCGCCCGACGAGATGTTCCCGCTGGAGCCACCCGACCCGCCCGACGAGATCGACCCGCTGGAGCCGCCCGAGGAGATGTTGCCGCTCGACCCGCCCGATCCGCCGGACGAGACGTTGCCGCTCGAACTCGATCCGCCGGACGAGGACGAGACGTTGCCGCTCGATCCGCCCGAGGACGACGTGCTCGACACCGTCGCGCCGCCCGTGCTGCTGGACGAACCGCCGCCCGACGACGTGCTGCTGACATTGCCGCTGGACGAACCGCCGCTCGACGAGGTGCTGCTGACGTTGCCGCTCGACGACGTGCTGCTCAAGCCGCCGGTAGAGGAGGTGCTGCTGATATTGCCACCCGAGCTGGACGAGGATCCGCCGCTGCTGGTGGACGAGATCACGACGCCGCGGGCCGAGCCGCCACCGCCGCCGAAGCCGCCGCCAAACCC
>CAXTVB010000194.1:0-5493 GCA_964247555.1 uncultured Sphingomonas sp.
TCCGCAGGCGGTATCACCACCCTGCCCCGCCTGCCACGTTGATCTGACAGAGCCCCTCACGCCATAAGGGCTTGAAGCACGATCCGCTCGTTCGCGCTCAGATCGGGATGCCAAAGATCGCCGATCAGCACCACGCGCGTGTCGTCGCTGTCGTTTAACGCCTCATGTTCGATCGTGTCATCGAAAACGATCGCTTCGCCCAATATCCACTCCCGGCGTTCCCCGCCGACGGTCAGCGAACATTCGGCCGGGACGATGAGCGGGATGTGCACGACCAGCCTGACGTTGGTCACGCCGACATGCGGCGGGATGTGCGTGCGCCCCGCCAGAATTGAGAACATTAGGTTCGGCGATCGGCCGCCGATCATCGGCATGGGCAGCGCGGCGAAGGCGGCGATCGTCTTCGGGCAGCGATCGGCGTGGCGGCGGACGAGGGCGCCCCCGCGCCATATATGCGCTGCGCTCCATTGCCGCGAGCGGTTGAGATCGGTCCATTGATCCAGCGGGACTTCGGTCGGGTGGTCGACATAGGGCGCGGCAGCCGCCGCGTCGTCAGCCATCAGCCTCAGATAGTCGGCCTTATAGTCGGCATGCCCCCGCCCCGCTTCCGCGACGCCTGCGAAGATGGCCGGGTCGTGATAGGGTCGCCGCGATAGCATCGGCAGCACCGGCGATACTGCATCCGCTATCCCCCGCACGAACGCGTCTATCCGCGAGCGTTCCGCGGACGTACAACGTAGACGATCGGTCTCAGATGCCGCGATGCCGGACAATCGCGCAATCCGCGAACAATGCGCGGTGTCGCAATAGCGGCGGGCATGCTCCAGCCGGGCATGAAGCGCTGGCGGCGCCGCACCCGGTTCATCGATGAGCGACAAGGCGGCACGGTACAACTCTTCGGCGTCGGCGTTGTTCTCCTCGATCAGCCCTGCCTTCATCAACAGCGATAGAGGATCGCGCGGTTCGATCGCCAGCGCCTGGCAGATCGCAAACATTGCATAGTCCGACTGGCCCAAAGCCCGGCGGATCGCCGCCAGTTTCTTCCAGGTCGCCGCGTCGCCCGGGTTGAGGGTGGCGAGGTCCGCCAGCAGCCCGGCCGCGGCCGGCAAGTCACGCGCGACAGCGGCCGCATCGGCCTGTTCGGCAAGTAGAGACTTATGTTCGTTGAGCCCCATAAAAAGGGAACTCCGCCGGCAGGTTCACCCACCGGCGGAGTCCGAGCCTTTAGAAGTCGACGGTCACACCGGCGAAGATATACCGACCCAGCGAGTCCCAAACCTGGGGGTAGGTATTACCATTGCCGATCGTACCAGACAGATTGTTCGAGCCGACCAGCGGCGGATCCTTGTCGGTGATGTTGTTCGCGCCGACATGCAGCGAGAACTTATCGGCGACGCGAATGCTGGTCGAAACGTCGAAGTAATTATATGCGGGCAGACGGCTATCCGAAGCGAATACCAGTGCCGGGCGGCTCAAGAAGCTGTTCGCGCTCGAGGCATCGACATTGACGCCGGATAGGTGCCGCCAATTCACCGACACCTGGAAATTGCCAGGCGCGTTGTACGTTACGCGCAACTTCGAACGATATTTAGGCGCAGGCGCAAAACCGTTGGTTCCGTTGGCTGCACTGCAAACGACGCCGTAATAACCGGCGCAGTCAAAGGTTTTCGTGCCGTCCGCCAACGTGGTGCCCGGCGAGTCCTTCAGATTGATAAGGAATGTTCCCGTGTAGTCGAGGCCCAGCGAACCGATATTGCTCAGGCCGGCGCGTTCGAAGTCGAAGCGGTAGCTGCCAGCGACGTCGACACCCCGGGTCTGCAGCTGCCCAACGTTGATGGTCGTATTCACCACCTGACCCACGGTTCCCAAGAACAACGAGCCGTTGGTCGGATCACGCTGAACCAGCGAGCAAAAGCTGGAGCTGCCGGTCGCAAGGCACTGGTTGAGAATGATCTGCGCACCGACCGTGCTAATGGCACCCTTGACCTTGATGTTGAAATAATCGGCTGAGATCACGAGACCGCGGAGGACGCCCTCACGCGGTGCAATCACCGCACCAGCACTGTAAGTATCCGATACTTCCGGCTTCAGATTGACATTGCCGCCGCTGAACTGTGTATACTGGTTGGCGCTATTGGCGACGATGTTGCCGAATTGGGCAGCCGTGACACCAGATCGGGCGCACGTCGCCAAGCTGTTGCCGTTGACCGTACCGTTGACAGCTGCGCCAGCGCAGGGATCGGTACCAGTGAACAAGCTCTGGCCGGCAGGTGCGAACAATTCTTGGATATTCGGTGCACGAACGGCGCGGTTGTAGCTCGCACGGAGCAGCAACGGGCTGACTGGCTTCCATTCAAGGCCACCCTTATAGGTGTCCGTGTTGCCGGCGAGATTATAGTGTGACCGACGATAGCCACCGGTCGCCACGAGGGACTGGAACAAGGTCTTATTTTCGACCAGCGGCACGCGCGCTTCGCCGAAGAATTCGTAAACGTTGAACGAACCGGCGACGCCGATGGTCGGGCCACCCTGGCCGGCGAGATCGCCGCTGGTGAATTCAGCATCGGTCAGTAGCTGCAATTGCTCCTTCCGATACTCGGTGCCGAAGTTGATGCCAACACCGCTATCCGCGAACGGCGACTTGACGCCGTATTTTCCGAGATCACCCGTTACAGAGAAATCTGCGACATACTCGTCGACGGTCCCTTGTTGAAATCCGGGTGTCTGCAAGTAGTTCAGGGCACCTTGCGTGACGCCACCGACCTGGAAGATATTGTAAGGAACGCAACCCTGTGCCCGGGCATTGACGTCGGCGCAGACAACTTGGCCGTTGACGGTAATGTCGTTCAGCGCCGCGCGGGTGCGATTGACCGAGAAGTCGTTCTGGTAATTCTCGGCATAGACCACGCGACCGAATTGCAGATAGCCGTCGTAGCTGAAGGCCGGATCGATCTCACCCTTCATACCAACGACGTACCGATAATCGGTGTGACGCAGGTCATTGATGCGACCACCGCCCTCGACGTTGCGCTTACCGATCGATACGGCACCCGTCGCAGTGGCCGAACCTGCATTCGCACCGCATATCGCAGTCGCCTGCGACGCCGACAGCAGCGGATTGTTGCAGTTGACGTTAATGACCTGGCCGAAGATGCCCGACGGCGCGATCTGCGCGGTCGACCGATCGTCCATGAACATGAACTCGATATAAGGATCGAACGCCGGGCTGATCTCGTAATCGGCGAATACGCCGGCGGTGTAGCGCTTATCAGGGCGCTGATAGTAATTGTAGGGCGCAAAGTTGAACGCGTCACGCGCACCGACATACGGGCGGAACGTGTTCCCCGTCGTCGGATCTAGCGTCACCTGGGCGCCCGCGCCACCGTTCAGGATGAACCGTGCAGGGCTGGTCGTACCGGAACCCGAGCAATTGAAACCCAACGGTGCGTTAACCTCGACCAGCGAACAAGCCGAATAATCGTAATTGTCCTGCGTAACGGACTGAATTTGACGATAACCGGCATAAGCGACGACGTGACTACGGCCGTCGGCGCCGCCGGCGCCGATGACAGCCGTGATGTTCTGCGTAGCACCCAGATCGGTATGCCCTTGGGGATAGGCAAACCCGCGACCACCCGCCGGATCGCGGAAGACCGCGTCCGCGGTAGCATTGCTATTGTCATGGTCGAACAGGCTGTACTGCGCATCGAGGCGAACGCCTTCGAAACGCGTGTTCATCACGAAGTTGACGACGCCCGAGATCGCATCCGATCCATAGGTCGACGACGCGCCGCCTGTAAGAATGTCAACTCGATCGATCAACGCAGCCGGTACGAAATTCAAATCCGCGGCCGAAGACACGGGATCCCCCGGCATCAAGCGACGACCGTTGACGAGGACCAGCGTGCGTTGCGAGCCTAAGCCGCGAAGATCGACGGTCGCAGTACCGTTGGAGCCGTTCGACAGATTTCCACCTTGACCGGAAAAAACCGACGGGAGGTTGTTGAGCAGATCCTCGGTACGGGTCACGCCCTCAAGCTTGATCTCCTGGGCACTGACCGTCGTCAGGGGGCTCGGCGAAACTGCGCCGGCGTTCGCAATGCGCGAACCGGTGACGACGATGTCCTGGCCGTTTTCCGACGCGGTCTGCGCAGGGTCGGTTGGCAGCGCCGAGGCGGAGCTGCCACCGACGACCGGTGCGGTCGGCAGCGTTTTGGCCGGGTTGTCTTGTGCGAAGGCGGGCATCGCGGCGATCACGCCGGCGATGACGGTCGTTGCAAGCAGCAACGGCTTAACCTGCTTCATCATGGAAGTGCCCCTTTAGAAATGCTGCGACCGCTAACGGGTCGGCTGGGGTCGTCCTCTAGGTCCGACCCGGTCCGATCAAGCCATAAATTGTAAAGGCAGATACTTTCGCCACGTGCCGTTGCGCCAAAGACACAGCTTGTATGATGCGCGTTACGGCGTCAGTCAGCCTGAACCGATTGAGGAAACGCTATGTTCGACCGCGCTCTGCTTCACCTTTTCCTCACATCCGCCATACTGACGCCCCTACCCGCGTATGCCGTTGATAAGCGGGGTGCCGTGGGCCAGTCGCGTGCAATCGAGACGTTGCTGGCCTGCCGCAAGGTCGCGGGATCCGCTGACCGCTTGGCCTGCGTCGACCGCGAGCTTGACCGGCTGAGCGCGAGGATCGATTCGGGCTCGGTCACCGTGATCGATAAGGCACAGGTCGAACGGCAGAGGCGCGAACAGTTCGGCCTCGCGCCAAAGGGCAGCTCACTGTTCGTCGGCGATGCGGACGGCGGCGCGGCGAAGCAGGTCGAGGGTATCATCGCGGGCGCCTCGATCGACGCATTGGGCAAATGGGCTTTCGTGCTGCAGGACGGCAGCCGCTGGCACCAGATCGACGATTACGCCATTGGCGGCACGCCGCGCGCCGGGACGCCCGTCGTCATCAGCCGGGCGGCACTGAATTCGTTTAAGATGAGCGTTGGCGGACAGCCAGCGATCCGGGTGCGCCGCGTCGGCTAATTGCCGCGGCCGGCAGCGGCTCATCATTCGTGGATATTGGTCCGCTGTGCGTTTTCGGTATCCGCCCGCACGCTCTGGCGTTCTTGCTCCCACTCTGCTTTGGTCCGGCAGATTCGGCGATTGCCCAGCCGAGTGCCGAGCTGCTGTGCGTCAACGCAAATAAGCTTTTCCGATTGTGGCTTGCGCACTGCGGGTACCGCGGGAGCCTGGACTGCGCCGGTCGCGACCTGCGCCGCCATCATCAACAATAAGAACTTGGTCATTGGCCATCCCCTCTTCACTATGTTGCGCGGCAGCATATCGCTTCGCACCGCGGCGTCAAATCGGTCAGGTTAGCGGCTGCACGTCGAACGCGACCGTCAGCCGCTCGCCCGCCGGTGCTGGCTGCGTGCCGTGCCACATGGTGGACGGGAAGAGGACAACATGTCCCGCGACCGGCCGCACGGTACGCAGCGGCGG
>CAXTVB010000195.1:0-5462 GCA_964247555.1 uncultured Sphingomonas sp.
GGATCGCCAGATGCGTGCCCCCCGTCGCATTGACGAACGGCAGGGCCAGTTCGGCGAGCGCCAGCCCGACCAGCGCCGCCAGTCCGACGGTCGCGATCGCCTCGCCCAGGAATTGACCGATCAACGCGCGGCGCGTGCCGCCCAGCACCTTGCGCACCGCCACTTCGCGCGCGCGCAGCCCGGCGCGCGCGGTCGCCAGGTTTACGTAATTGACCACCGCGATCAGCAGCGTCAGCAACCCGACGACCGACAGGGTCGTCACCACCGCGCGATCGGCGGGATCGATGAGGTGATAGTCGCCGAGCGGCGTCAGGAATTGATAATAGCTCCCCTTGCTGACGTTCCCCCCGGGATAGGCGTGCCGCGCGAGGAACCCCGGAAGCTGCCCGGCCGAAAACGCCTGCGCCGCCGCCGCGTCGGGAAAGCGCAGGAAGGTGAACAGCGTCGTGCTGCCCCAGTGATCGAAGAAATCCGCGGCATGGCGCGCGCGGACCAGCGGCACGAACATCTCGTCGGTGAAGCTGGTATTGGCGGGCAGGTCGCGCAGGATCGCCCCGACGCGGTAGGCATAAGGCTTGCCGAAGATCTTGAGCGTCAGCGTCCGTCCGAGGGGCGATTGCGCGCCGAAATAGGTCTTGGCCGCTTTTTCGGTGATGACGAGGCCGTTGGGGTCCGCCAGCGTCCGTACCGGATCGCCCGCCACCGCGGGATAGGGGAAGAAGGCGAAGAAGTTCGGATCGACGATCGACACGTCTTCTCCGGTCGCCTGATCCCCCTGCATGACGGTCGCGTTGTTGTTCCAGAAGCGCGTGCCCTGCAATTGCGGGAAATCGCCGCGCAGCTGGTCGAGTTCGCCCCCCATCGTGTGCTGGTTGGGGTCGCTGGGATCGCCGACGCGGGTATATTGCTCGCTGACGATCCAGGTCCGATCGGCCCCGGGCAGCGCGCGGTCGTACCCGGTTTCGAACCGGACATAGAGCGCCAGCACCAGGAACACCGCGATCCCGAGCGCCAGCCCACCGATATTGAGCAGCGCGAAGAGTCGGTGGCGGCCGAAGGAGCGAAGCAGGCTGGTGAGCGCGGACATGGTGTCTCCTATGCGTGACGCAGGGCGCGGGCGGGTTCGGCGCGCGCGACGCGCCAGGCGTGGCCGAGAATGGTGAGTGCCGACCTCATGCGTCCGCCCGCGTCCCCGCGAGCAGGCGCAAGAGCAGCATCACCAGCATCAACAGCGCGACGGTCGTCAGCAGCCGTCGCATCACATCGCCCGCCGGGCGGACGACAGGATACGGCCATCGAGCATGTTGACGGTGCGCTTGGCGACGTCGGCGTGTGCGGGGCTGTGCGTGACCATCACGATCGTCGCGCCGTCGGCGTTCAGTTCGGACAGGATGTCCATCACCTGCGCACCGTTTTCGGTATCCAGATTGCCGGTCGGCTCGTCCGCCAGGATCAGCCGCGGTTCCCCGACGATCGCCCGCGCGATCGCCGCCCGCTGCTGTTGCCCGCCCGACAGCTGGTGCGGGAAATGATCGCGGCGGTGGGCGATCGCGACCCGGTCCATCGCCGCCGCGACGCGGTCGCGCTTCTCGCGCGCGGGCATCGACCGGTAGGCGAGCCCCAGCGCGACATTCTCCGCGACGGTCAGTTCGTCGATCAGGTTGAAGCTCTGGAACACGAATCCCAACCGGTCGCGGCGCAGCCGGGCCAGCATGGGTTCGGGGGCGGCGGCGATGTCGCTGCCCTCGAACAGATACCGCCCGCCGGTCGGCCGGTCGATCGTGCCGAGGACGTTCAGCAACGTCGACTTGCCACAGCCGGACGGACCCATGATGGCGACGAACTCGCCCGCCTCGACGGTCAGGTCGATCGTATCGAGCGCGGTGGTCTCGATCTCGTCGGAAGCGTAGCGGCGGCTGATCTGGTCGAGGGTGATCATGGACGTCCTCACTGGATGATGAGCGATTGATAGGCGGCGTAGGCGGCGATCGGGCTGGTCACGATCCGATCGCCCGGCGACAGCCCGCTGGTGATCTCGACCTGGTCGGGGTTGCGGCGTCCGGTCGCGACCGTGCGGCGTACCGCATGACCGTCGCGGTCGATCACGAACGCGGTCGTACCGCCCGCATCGAGCCAACCGCCCGCGGGGGCGACGACCGCGGGGCGGTCCGCGCCCAGCACCAGCCTGACGTCGATCGTCTGTCCGCGGTTAAGCCCGGCCGGCAGCGTGCCGGCAAAACCCAACTCGACGCGGAAACGGCCGTCGGTGACCTGCGGCAGGACCTTGAGCACGGTCAGCGCAAAGCTCCGCCCGTCGAGATCGGCGCGGCCCGATAGCCCGGAACGGACCCGCCCGAGATAATATTGATCGACATCGGCGACGAGCTTCCACCGCCCCTCGCTATCCACCTGCCCCACCGGGTCGCCCGCCTTCAGCGCCTGCCCGGGCTGCAGCTGGAACGCCGTCAGTCGCCCCGCCGCCGGCGCGCGGACGATCAGCGCCGACAGGCCACCGCGGACCATCGCCAGGCTGTCGCGAAGTTCGCGCGCGGTGATGCCGACGCCGCTGTCCTGATCGCCCAGCGTCCGGTCAGATGCGGCGCGTCCCGCGTCCAGCGCGGACACGCGCTGCTGCTGATAGGCGACTTCGTCGCGCAGCGGATCGATCGCGGCGCGAGTCACGATGCCCTTGTCGAACAGCGTCTGTTTCTGGCGAAGCAGCGTCTGCGCCTTGGACAGCGCGTTGCGCGCGTCGGCGACGTCGCGTTCGCTTTCCAGCCGCGTGCGCTGGATCGTCACGCGCTGCCCGCTGATACCGCTCAGCTGCCCGGCGATATCGGCGGAGCGCGTCGCGACCTCCAGCTCCAGCTGCGGATTGGTCAGCCGCGCGAGCGGCGCGCCGGCGGGAACGCTCTGCCCGTCGCTCGCGATGACCTCGGCAACCTGACCGCCCGACACCGCGGTGACGTAGACGGCGGTCAGCGGCGCGACCTCCGCGCGCAGCGGCACGAAATCGCGGAACGGCACGCGCTGCACCCCGCCGGCCCGCACCGTCGCGGCGTCGACCGTCACCGAATTCGCGGAGGGCAGCAACCGCCACAGCCCCAGGGCCGCCGCCAGCAGCGCCAGCGCAATGCCGGTACGCATCACCCATCGCCGGCGCGCGGCCCGGGGCCGCTCCACCCGCCGGTCCATCCCTGCGCCACTGATCGTCCGTTCCATGCCACATACTGTACCGGTCGCCGATCGCATCGACTAACGCGTTGGGTTTATGCCATTTTTCTCTGGCGCTGGTCAGCCCTTTGTCCGCTGGCGTATGCAGTGTCCGATTCCGGACACGAAGGACCGCATGTCAACCGAATCGCCGCACATCCTGGTCATCGACGACGATCCCGACATCGTCCGCGCCGCGCAGATGCTGCTGCAACGGCACGGCATGACCGTGACCGGCGCGCCCGACCCCGATGCGGCGTGGACGCTGATGGCGCAGCGGCCGATCGATATCGTGCTGCTCGACCTGAATTTCGCGCGTGGGCGGGTGTCGGGGGACGAGGGGTTCGCGATGCTCGACCGGCTGATCGCGGCCGATCCCGATACCGTCGTGATCGTCGTCACCGGCCATAGCGGCATCGCGGTCGCGGTCCGCGCGATGAAGGCGGGGGCGGCGGATTTCGTCATCAAGCCGTGGAGCAACGAACGGCTGCTCTCCACCGTCGACCGCGGCGTCGCGCTTCGCCGCGCCCGCCGCGACGTGGCGACCGCACCGCCGATCGCCACCGACGACCAGCTGCTGGGCGAGGCGCCGTCGATCGTCCGGACCCGCGCGCTGGTCGCACGGATCGCCGGATCGGACGCCGGCGTGCTGCTGCGCGGCGGGGCGGGAACGGGCAAGAGCCTGGTCGCACGGTTGATCCATGCGGCGTCGAACCGGGCGGGTGGCCTGGCCATCGTCGAAGGGGCCGACGCCGCGACGGCCGATTTCGGCACGAGCGGTACGCTGTTCCTGGAGGATGTGGACACCGTTCCGCGGGCGGTGCAGCGCGATGTGGTGCGACGGCTGGAAGGACTGCGCGTCGTCGCCACCAGCCGCCACCCGCGTGCCGCGCTGCGCGAGATGCTGTCGGACGACCTGCTCTACAAGCTCAACACGATCGAGATCGACCTGCCCCCGCTCGCCGATCGCGACGGCGATACCGATCGGCTCGCGCGGCATTTCCTCGATCTGTTCGCGGCGCGCCACCGCCGCCCGCCCAAAGCGTTGGCGGTGGAGGCGGCCCGTGCGCTGGCGATGGACGCGTGGCCCGACAATGTCCGCGGCCTGCGCCAGGCGTGCGAGCGGGCGGTGCTGCTCGGCGGCACCGAACGGTACGAGATCGCCGATTTCGCGCTGGCGATCGAACCCGACGCCGCGGTCCCCCGCGCCGCCGCCGCCGATCTCAACCTGGATCGCAGCGAACGGACACTGGTCGCCGCGGCGCTCCAGCGTCATGCCTTCAACGTCAGTCGCGCCGCCGCCGAATTGGGACTGACCCGCGCCGCGCTGTATCGGCGGATGGACAAACATGGTCTTTGACGCCTGGCTGCTGCTCCGACGCGCCGGGCTGCCGTTCGCGACCGGTGCGGTCGCCATGGCCGCGCTGTCGCACCGGCTCTACGCGACCGCGACGCTCAGCGTGCTGATCGCGGTCTGGGCGGCGGTATCGATCCAGCAGGCGATGGCGCGCCGGACGCCGGTCGCCGCGCCATCGCCGCCGGTGGCGATGGGCGACGACGGCGGCGAACGCCGTCGCCTCGCGCTGTATCTCGATCTTTCTCCGGCGCCCCTGGTGGCGCTCGATTCCCGGGACCGGTTACGCGCGGTCAACCGCGCTGCACGACGATTGCTGCGCGCGGACGACATGATCGACGCGCCACCCGTCAACCTGATCGCGGCGATCGCTGCGACGCCGCCGGGTCGTTCCGCCAATCTGCGCATCG
Source organism: uncultured Sphingomonas sp. (assembly GCA_964247555.1). Classification (GTDB taxonomy): domain Bacteria; phylum Pseudomonadota; class Alphaproteobacteria; order Sphingomonadales; family Sphingomonadaceae; genus Sphingomonas. Next base: position 4,978 of record CAXTVB010000195.1, read on the forward strand.
CGACCGATCGCGGCGTGCACGCCTTCGCGCTGGTGACGACCGATCTGGATGCCGCCCACCGCCGCGTCCGCGTCGCCGCGCTGATCGACATCGATGCCGATCTGAAGGCGGCGGAAGCGGCGACGCTGCGCGATCTGGTCCAGGTCCTCAGCCACGAAATCACCAACACCCTCACCCCGATCGCCTCCCTGTCCGCCACCGCGGCGGCGATGCTGGCCGAACCCGTCACCGATCTGGCGGCGGTTCGGGACGCGATCGAGACGGTGGCGCGCCGGACGGAGGGGCTGCAGCGCTTCGGCGAGGCCTATCGCGATCTCGCCCGCCTGCCGCCGCCCCTGCTGGCATGCGTGGACATCGCCGCGCTGATCGCAGACCTGGCGCGGATGTTCGCGACGCGGTGGCCGGACGTCGCGCTGCACTGCCCCCCCGCCGCCCCGCTGATCGCCGAAGCGGATGCGGACCAGTTGGCCCAGGCGATCTGGGCA
>CAXTVB010000196.1:0-5398 GCA_964247555.1 uncultured Sphingomonas sp.
TGATGCCGAGCTTCGTCAACATCGGCGCGCATGTCGGCGAGGGCACGATGGTCGACACCTGGGCGACGGTCGGCTCGTGCGCGCAGATCGGCAAGGGCGTGCATCTGTCGGGCGGCGCGGGGATCGGCGGCGTGCTGGAACCATTGCAGGCGGACCCGGTCGTCATCGGCGACGGCGCGTTCATCGGCGCGCGCGCCGAAGTGGCCGAGGGCGTGCGCGTCGGCGAGGGCGCGGTGCTGTCGATGGGGGTGTATCTGGGCGCGTCGACCAAGATCATCGACCGCGCGACGGGCGAGGTCTTCAAAGGCGAGGTACCGCCTTATGCGGTGGTGGTGCCGGGCTCGACCGGTGGCGGTGACGGCAAGCCGGCGCTCTACTGCGCGGTGATCGTGAAGCGGGTGGATGCGCAGACGCGGTCCAAGACGAGCATCAACGAACTACTGCGGGATTGACCTTCCTCCCCTCCCGCTTGCGGGAGGGGAGGAAGTGCGTCTCGACTCCGTCCGCCACCCTCCCTATCGCCCACGCAACCCAACCGAGGAGCCCTCCATGACCGCGACCGCCAGCCAGACCCTCGACCGCGTGCTCGTGCTGGAGATGGTGCGCGTCACCGAAGCCGCGGCCATCGCCGCCTCAACGCTGACCGGACGCGGCGACGAGAAGGCCGCCGATGCCGCCGCGGTCGAGGCGATGCGCGAGGCGCTGAATTCGCTCTACATGGACGGCACCGTCGTCATCGGCGAGGGCGAGCGCGACGAGGCGCCGATGCTGTTCATCGGCGAGAAGGTCGGCTCCGCGATCGGCAAGGGCCCCAAGATCGACATCGCGCTCGACCCGCTGGAAGGCACCACGATCTGCGCGACCGCGGGGCCCAACAGCCTGGCGGTGCTGGCGATCGCAGAAGAGGGCGGGCTGCTGAACGCGCCCGACGTCTACATGCAGAAGATCGCGATCGGGCCGGGTTATCCCGACAATCTGATCGATCTGGACAAGTCGCCGACCGAGAACGTGACCGCGCTCGCCGCCGCGAAGGGCGTGGCGCCGCGCGACATCATCGCCTGCGTGCTGGACCGGCCGCGCCATGCCGAGATGATCGCCGAGCTGCGCAGCATCGGCTGCGGGATCATGCTGATCGGCGACGGCGACGTCGCGGGGGTGATCGCGACGACCGATCCGGACACGACGATCGACATCTACATGGGCACCGGCGGCGCGCCCGAGGGCGTTCTGGCCTGCGCCGCGCTGCGCTGCGTCGGCGGGCAGTTCAAGGGGCGGCTGATCTTCCGCAACGACGACGAGCGCGCCCGCGCCGCGAAATGGGGCGTCACCGATCTCGACAAGCAATACGACCTGACCGAACTGGCACGCGGCGACTGCATCTTCGCGGCGACCGGCGTGACCGACGGGTCGCTGCTGGCGGGGGTGAAGCGCAAGGCGGGCAAGATGACGACCGAAAGCGTCGTGATGCGCGCGTCTTCGGGCACGGTGCGGTGGGTGAAGGGGGAACACCGGATTTGATGCTTTCCATCGCTCGCGCGATGGTCTGACGAGCGCGTCGCATCGACGACGCCCCGTCATCCCCGCGAAAGCGGGGATGACGGAACGGGAGCGGTATGACGGGGGGGCGAGAATGACGAACGAGGGGAGCGCGGACGCGTGAACCGCCCCTACCCCGCCGCCGGCAGCCTGAGCCGCACCAGCAACCCGCCCAGATCCTCGCTCTCCTCCAGCGACACCGTGCCCTCGTAGATCTCCGCCACGTCGCGCACGATCGCCAGCCCCAGTCCGGTGCCAGGCTTGCCCGTATCCAGCCGCACCCCGCGGTCGAAGATGCGGCTGCGCTGTTCCTCGGGAATACCGGTGCCGTCGTCCTCGACCAGGAACTCGACATAGCCGGCCTGCGCGCCGACCGTCACGAACACGCTGCCGCCGCCATATTTCGCTGCGTTCTCGATTAGGTTGCCCAGCATCTCGTCGAGATCCTGCCGCTCGACGTGCACCGCCAGGTCGTGCGGCCCGTCGACGTCGATCCGGACATGCCGATAGAGCAGCCCGACGGCGCGCTCGACCGACTCCAGGCTGGGCCAGACCTCGGCCCGGCTGTGCGCTGAACCCCGCCGACCCACCGCGCGGGCGCGCGCGAGGTGGTGGTCGACCTGGCGACGCATCGTGCGCGCCTCGCGGATCACGGTTTCGCCCAGATCGTCGGATTGCGCGGTCGCGGCATTCATCAGGACGGTCAACGGCGTCTTCAGCGCATGCGCGAGATTGCCCGCGTGCAGCCGTGCCTCCTCCGCCTGGCGTTCGTTATGCGCGATCAGCGCGTTGAGTTCCTCGACCATGGGCGTCAATTCGATCGGCAGCGCGCCCGACACGCGGTTCGACTGGCCGGCGCGCATCCGCGCGATCTCTTCGCGCACCCGGCGCAGTGGCAAGAGACCGTAGAAGGTCTGGAGCGCCGCCAGCACGATCAGCCCTAGCGCCAGCAGCGCGAAGCTACGCACCAGGGTCCGCCGGAGCGCGGCGATCTGCGCGTCGAGCCCGTCGCGCGTCTGCGCCACCTGGAACCGCCAGCGCTGTTTCGAACGCGGCAACGACACATCCTGTTCGACGACGCGCAATTTCTCGTTCGCGAACTGCGTGCTTTCGTAGGTATGCACCGTGCGGTCGTCGTGATCGCTGCCATAAGCAAGCCGCCGATCCCATAGCGAACGCGAATGGAATTCGTCTCCCCCCTTGGTCGACACCTCCCAATACAGACCCGAATAGGGTTCCAGGAACCGCTGATCGGCCGCCGCATCGCGGCCGAACAAGACCTCTCCGTCCGGGCCGACCTCCGCCGAGACGAGCAGCGATCGCAGGACATATTCGAGCTGGTCGTCGAAATTATGCGTGACCGCGCTCACCAGCACCCGGTCGAGCGCGAACCCGCCGCCAGCCAGCAGCAGCGTGATCCACGCCGCCGCGATCAGGATCATGCGCCGCGACAGCGACCCGGTCGTGCGGCTGGGCGTGGGGGAGAGCGAGGGCTCCGCCGCCTCCCCGTTCGCCCTGACCTTGTCGAAAGGCCTCACGAGAGGGCCATATCATCGTTCTCCTGCGAAAGCAGGAGCCCAGGGTGACCGGCGACACCGCTCGTGGCCCCTAGGCTCCTGCTTTCGCAGGAGAACGGCTGGTGCATAGCCGCGACGGAAAAACGCCGATCAGGCCCGGGGACGAACGGACGGCGCATCCGGTTCAGGCGTCCGGGTCCTCGAGGCTATACCCCAGCCCCCGGATCGTCGTGATGACGTCCTGCCCCAGCTTCTTCCGGATCCGCGTCACGAACACCTCGATCGTATTGGAATCCCGGTCGAAATCCTGGTCGTAGATATGTTCGATCAGCTCGGTGCGGCTGACGACCTTGCCCTTGTGATGGAGCAGGTAGCTGAGCAGCTTATATTCCTGCGCGGTCAGCTTCACCGGTTCGCCGCCGCGGCTGACCTTGCCCGAGCGCGTGTCGAGCCGGACGTCGCCCGCGGTCAGTTCGGACGAGGCGTTGCCCGAGGCACGGCGGATCAGCGCGCGCAGGCGGGCGATCAGTTCCTCGGTCTGGAAGGGTTTCGCGACATAATCGTCCGCGCCCGCATCCAGCCCCGCGACCTTGTCCGACCAGCTGTCGCGCGCGGTCAGCACCAGCACCGGGGCGGTGCGCCCCTCCTTGCGCCAGCGGTCGAGCACGGTCAGCCCGTCCACCTCCGGCAAGCCGAGATCGAGGACGATCGCGTCGTAATTCTCGGTCGAGCCGAGGAAATGCCCCTCCTCGCCGTCGGTCGCGAGGTCGATCGCATAGCCCGCGCCCTCCAGCGTGTTCTTGAGCTGTTGGCCGAGGTTCGGCTCGTCCTCGACGATCAGAACGCGCATCTGTCTCTCCCTGTACGATTATCACCGATGCTCACCGCCCGGTACGCCCGACGATCTGGCCCGAGCGGCCGTCGACCTCGACCCATATCACCGAGCCATTGCGCAGGAACTTCAGCGTGTAAATGGCGGTGTCCGAATCGAAATCGAAGCCGATATATTGCGCGCCCCGCATCGTCGGCACGACCCGCGCCTCGATCTCCGGCAACGGCAGCAAGCGTCCTTCGCGCCGCGCCTCGAACGCGCGCATCTGGTCGCCGCGGCGCGGGCCTTGCGGCTGGCCACCACCGACCGCGGCACCGATCATCAGGAGGGACACGAGCATCGTCATGGGGGATCGCATAGGGACGACGCATTGAACAGGTTGTGAACGCGCAGCGCGGCAGCTCCGCTGCACGGCGCTGACTCGCGCAAGCGCGGGCGGCAGGTCGCGTCAGCGAACCTTGCCGACGATACGGGGTTTATCCCCGTGTCGGGCCGTCGTTGTTTGCCGGTTGCCCGAACGATCGGACCGGAGCCCTACCTTCGTCACCCCGGGCTTGTCCCGGGGTCCATCGTGCCGCGTGCCCAAAGGCCCAAGGATGCGCGGCACGATGGATGCCGGGACGAGCCCGGCATGACGGAGGAAGGGTGTTGCTCGAGGTGGACACCCCGAAAACCCGCCGCGGCGAAGCCGCGTCGTCGGTCCTCGCTGTAGCGAGGCCGGCCGGGCGCGTGCTTGGGCCTCGATTTAGCTGCGCTAAATCGCTAGGCGCACACGCCATGCCCGCACCTATCCTAGCATATGAAGATCTCGGCCTCATCCAGGGTTCCGGCTGGCTCTTCCGCCACCTCGACCTGCAAGTCGGCCAACGCGACCGTCTGGCCCTCATAGGGCGCAACGGCGCGGGGAAGACGACGCTGCTGAAACTCATCGCCGGCGCGATCGAATCGGACGAGGGGCGGCGGACGATCGTGGCGGGGACGCGCGTCATCCTTCTGGAGCAGGAACCCGATCTGCGCAGCTTCCACACGCTGGCCGATTACGTCCTGTCGGGCGCCGACGCCCCTGCCGCGCACGAGGCGGAGGCGATCGCGGACCAGCTGGGCATCGACCTGTCGCGCGAGGCGGCGTCGGCGTCGGGCGGCGAGCGGCGGCGCGCGGCCATCGTGCGCGCCTTCGCGCAGAATCCGGACGTGCTGCTGCTCGACGAGCCGACCAACCATCTCGACATCGGCGCGATCGAGTGGATCGAGGAATGGCTCGGGCGGTTCCGCGGTGCGTTCGTCGTCATCAGCCACGACCGCACCTTCCTGACCAAGCTGACGAAGCAGACTTTGTGGCTCGACCGCGGCAATCTGCGGCGGGCCGAGATCGGCTTCGGCGGGTTCGATGCGTGGACCGAGGCCGTCTATGCCGACGAGGCGCGCAATGCCGAGAAGCTCGATGCGAAGCTGAAGCTGGAGGAGCATTGGCTGCTGCGCGGCGTCACCGGCCGGCGCAAGCGCAACCAGGGGC
>CAXTVB010000197.1:0-5379 GCA_964247555.1 uncultured Sphingomonas sp.
GAAAATACACCGAATTCCCGCGCCGCCGTGCCTCGCGGTCCAGTTCCGATCCCGGCCGCACGTAGAAGCTGACATCCGCGATCGCGACGATCGCCTTCCACCCGCCCGCGTTGCCGGGATCGTCGTCGGGTGCGGCCCAGACCGCGTCGTCGTGGTCGCGCGCGTCCGCCGGGTCGATCGCGACGATAGGCAAGTCGCGCAGATCCTCGCGCCCCTCGCCCAACGCCGATCCGGCAACCACGCGCGCCTCGTCCAATGTCTCTTCGGAAAAGACGTCCGGAATACCGAGCTTGTGGATCGCGATCAGCGAGAAGCTCTTCGGCGCGAACGGATCACCCAGCCGCTGCACGACGCGAGCGGTGATCCGCGGCGGTCGGCCGCTGCGTTCGGCAAGCACCAGATCGCCCGGCCCGGCCTCGCCCGCGTCGGATACCGCGTAATCGCGGCGCTCCTTCTTATCGACGCCGGTCAGCCATAGCCGCCCCCCCTCTTCGCGCAGCACGCCGAGCAGTTGGTCGGACGCCGCCGCGATCTGTTTCATCGGATGCGCGATCCAGCCCGACCCCGCCTCCTCGGTCCGCGCCAGGATACGGTCGCCGATCCCGAGTCCGCCGCGCTTGCGTTCGCGCACCCGCAGCCGCGGGATCGGCACGCCTTCCGCCTCCCACCGGTCGGGCACCGCCCAGACATTGCCGCTGTCGTCGACGTCCGCGATCCGCAATACGGTGACCTTGGGCACGCCGCCCATCTTGTGGAACGCGCGGCCGGGGGCGGAGTCTATCAGCCCCTCGTCGCCCATGTCCTTCAGCAACGCCTTCAACGCGATCTTGTCCTGCGCGCTAAGTCCGAAAGCGCGGGCGATTTCGCGTTTTCCCGCGGGCTGATCCGAATTCGCGATGAAATCGAGGATTTGCTGGCGGCTCGGAAGCCCTGCCTTGGGTTTGTGCATGGCTGGGAGATAGGGTTTCATCGACCCCGCGTCACCCGCTATGAGCGATGCGATGACACCCGCGACCTATGACCTGCTGATCGTCGGCGGCGGCATCAACGGCGCTGCGATCGCGCGCGAGGCCGCATTGGGCGGACTGTCGGTGCTGCTGGTCGAGCAGGGCGACCTTGCCGGCGCCACGTCGTCGGCGTCGACCAAGCTGATCCATGGCGGGCTTCGCTACCTGGAATATTACGACTTCAAGCTGGTCGCCGAAGCGCTGCGCGAACGCGAGCGGCTGGTTAAGGCGGCGCCGCACGTCATCCGTCCCTTACGCTTCGTCCTGCCGCACGAAAATGCGGTGCGGCCGTGGTGGATGGTACGGCTGGGGCTGTATCTCTACGATATGCTCGGCGGGCGGATGACGTTGAAGCGATCGCGGTCGCTCCGCAAATCCGACACCGCGTTCACCGGTCCGCTGAAGGGCGGCGCACGGGGGTTCGTCTATTCGGATGCCTTCGTCGACGATTCGCGGCTGACCGTCCTCAACGCGATCGACGCGGCGGACAATGGCGCGGTCATCCGTGTCGGCATCGCACTGGAAACGGCGCGGCGCGAGGGCGATGTCTGGCACGCGGCGCTGTCGGACGGCAGCACCGTCGACGCGCGGTCGATCGTGAACGCCGCCGGTCCCTGGGTCGCCGCCTTACTCGCGCGTCTAGGTGTGAATTCGGCGGCGGGGGTGCGGCTGGTCAAGGGCAGCCATATCGTGGTGCCGAAGCTGTACGACGGCGACCATGCCTATATCCTGCAACTGTCCGACCGGCGGATCGTCTTCGCGATCCCCTATCAGGGCAATTCGACCGAGATCGGGACGACCGACATTCCCGTCGCTCGGCCCGAGGATGCGGTGATCGACGATGGCGAGATGGCGTATCTGTGCGACGCGGTGAACCAGCATTTCGTCCGTCAGGTCGCCCCTGCGGACGTGACGTCCACCTGGTCCGGCGTTCGCCCGCTCTACGACGACGGCGCGAGCGAGGCGCGGGCGGTAACGCGGGATTACGTCCTCGAACTCGATACCAACGGCCCGCCCTTGCTGTCCGTATTCGGCGGCAAGATCACGACCGCGCGCCATCTGGCGGAGGAGGCGATCGGCAAGCTCGCCCCCGCGATCGGACGCAAGGCGGTACGCATGACGCGCACCCGCGTGTTTCCCGGCGGCGATATCGGCCCGTTCGCCGACTTCCTGGCCGAGGTTCGGCGGACCTGGCCGTTCCTGGGCGAGGCGCGCAGCGTGCGGATGGCGCATGCCTATGGATCGATGCTGCGCGCGTTGCTCGCGGATGTCGCCGACGAAACCGGCATGGGCCAGGCCTTTGCTGCAGGGCTGACCGAGCGAGAGGCGCGGTGGATGCACGACCGCGAATGGGCCCGCGCGCCCGACGACGTGCTGATGCGGCGTTCGAAGCTGGGCCTCCACATGTCCGACGCCGAACGCGCCGAATTCACGGCGTGGTGGACGGCAGCCTACCCCGGATGATGCGTTTCCGCCCGATTCGGGGGGATCGCACCGAATTTTCTCCAGTTCGGTTGGATAACCTTCTCTTAGGATGATCGACCCATCTCCTGATCCCAGGAGATCCGAATGTACGAAATCACGACCGACCTGGCGAAGGCGATCATCGAAATAAAGCTCGAAGGCTTCTGGTCGATGGAGCAGGTGGAGGCGTTCGGCCACGACCTGGCGGCGCAGGCTGCGCGCGTGGCGTTGACCGGCCGGCGGCAGGCCGTGCTGTACGACTATACCGACGTCGTCATCCAGAGCCAGGACGTCATCGGCGCGTTGCAGGCGATGGCGCGCAACGACGATTTCAAATCCCGCCGCGTCGCCTTGTACAGCGCGGGCCGTATGGCCGTCCAGCAGGCCCGCCGGGTCGCCGCCGCCAGCGACCGCTTCGCGGTGTTCGACGACCGCCGTGCCGCGCTGGCTTGGCTTGCGGCTTAATAGGACCGCCCGACCAGCACCCGCTCCACCGCCGGCGCACCGGTGAACACGCAGACGCCCTCGATCGCCCCCTGCCCCATCGGCGCGTTGCGGATCGTCAGCTTCAGCGCCTTCAACCGCTCCACCACTGCGTCCAATGCAGCGCCGGTCGGCTTCGACCAGCGGACATCCGCCCAGCCCGGATTGGCGCGCCCGTCCGCGAACATCGCCTCGATCCCCGACCAGTCGTCGATCGGCGCGATGTTGGCCTTCAGCCGCTCGGTCGCCTGCGCATGCAGCGTCGCCTGGATCGACTCCAGCATCGCCGGCACCTCGGCGGTGAAATCGCCGCGCGGCACCGCGGCGCTGTCCAGCTTGCCGTCCGCGCGGTAGAGCCGGTCGCGGCGGATGACCGACACCGCCCCGCTCGCCATGTCGCGCCCGCCGACCTCGACCACGATCGGCGCGCCCTTCTTGACCCAGCCCCAACGCTTGGTCGCAGCCTTTGCGGGCTTCAAGTCCAGTAACGCGCGGACCGGCTCGCCGAACACCGATTGCTTGCCAAGTGCCTCGCGCAAGTCCTTGCAATAGGCGACGATCGCTTCGTCCTCGGGCTGGTCGCGCAGCATCGGCACGATCACGATCTGCCACGGCGCGATCAGCGGCGGCACGCGCAGGCCATCGTCGTCGCCGTGCACCATGATGACGCCGCCGATCATCCGGGTGGACACGCCCCAGCTCGTGGTGTTCGCCAATTCCAGTTGCCCGTCCGCATTCTGGAAGCGGATGTTCTGCGCGGTCGCGAAGTTGGTGCCGAGGAAATGCGAGGTGCCCGCCTGGAGCGCCTTGCCGTCCTGCATCATCGCCTCGATCGAATAGGTCGCGACCGCGCCGGGAAAGCGCTCATTCTCCGGCTTCTCGCCGGCGACCACCGGCAGCGCGAGGCAATCCTCGGCGAAGGACCGGTACACTTCCAGCATCTTCAGCGTCTCTTCGCGAGCTTCCTCGGCGCTGGCATGCGCGGTATGTCCTTCCTGCCACAGGAATTCGCTGGTGCGCAGGAACATCCGCGTCCGCATTTCCCAGCGGACGACGTTCGCCCATTGGTTGATGAGCACGGGCAGGTCGCGCCACGATTGCACCCAGCGCGCGAACGCGGTGCCGATGACTGTCTCGCTCGTCGGCCGCACGACCAGTGGTTCCTCCAGCTTGGCCGAGGGATCGGGGACCAGCCCCCCCTTGCCGTCGGATATCAGCCGGTGGTGCGTGACGACCGCCATCTCCTTGGCGAACCCCTCGACATGCTCCGCCTCCTTCTCGAAATAGGACAGCGGGATGAACAGCGGGAAATAGCAATTCTCGTGGCCCGTCGCCTTGATCCGGTCGTCCAGCAGCCGCTGGATGCGTTCCCAGATGCCATAGCCCCAGGGGCGGATGACCATGCAGCCGCGCACCCCGGATTCCTCGGCGAGGTCCGCCTCGGCGATGACGGACTGATACCAGGCGGCGAAATCGGCCTGGCGGGTGACGGGGAGCGCATGCTTGATCATGGCGGCGCGGTTAGACCGGGCGCACGCGGCTTGCCAGAAAAAGCTGTGCGCGCATGTTCAGCCCGCGCGGGCGGCGGCGAGCAGGCGCTTGCCGCGCAGGTACATTTCCAGCCGCGTCATCGCGAAATTGCCGAGGGCGAGCGCGAGCGCCGCGTCGGTCACCAGCTGGACGTCGAGATGCATCGCTCGCCCCTCGGTCTGCGCCGCCTGGCGCACCAGGACGATTGCGAACAGGAACAGCATGGCGAGCGGCGACGCGCGCTGGCTGAGGTCATGCGTTTCCGGATCGACATGGATCGCCATCATCCGTCCGCGCTGCCAGCCGAGCGCGGCACCGACGGCCAGCGCGACGACCGCCACCAGCCAGCCCGTCGCGGTCGGCGGCACCATGACGAACGTCACCGCGACGATCGCGAGGTAGAGCGCCGGCACGATCCACAATTGTTCGAGCTTGAGCTTGCGCATCCGCGTCATCTGGCGGCCACGGATCAGGAACACGACCGCGATGACCGCGATCGGGATGATATATTGCGCCAGTCCGGTCGGCTGTACCGCTTGCCCGCCCATATCGATCGTCCCCCGCTTCGCCCTATCGTGTGTTAGACGGCCGATACAGTATAGGAAAGTCTATTCCGCGGCCTCGGCGATCGGCAGCGGATACTTCCAAACCAGCACGGGCTTGCGCGCCGCCAGCGTTTCGTCGAGCCTGGCACGCGGCGCGAAATGGGGCGCGGACTTCAAGGCCGTATCCCCCGCCTTCGCGCGTTCCGCCACCGACCGCAGCGCGCCGATGAACTGGTCCAGCGCCGCCTTGCTCTCGGTCTCGGTCGGCTCGATCAGCATCGCACCGTGGACGACCAGCGGGAAATACATCGTCATCGGGTGGAAGCCCTCGTCGATCAGCCCCTTGGCGA
>CAXTVB010000198.1:0-5358 GCA_964247555.1 uncultured Sphingomonas sp.
CCGCAAGGAAGGTCGACACGAAATAATAGCTGTGGTCGTAGCCCGGCTGCATTCTGAGTTCGAGCGGGATGCCCGCGGCCGCGCACGCCGCGGCCAGCAAGTCGGGTCGCAGCTGTTCCGCAAGATATTTGTCGGCGTCGCCTTGATCGACCAGCAATGCGGGCAGGCGGGCGCCGTCCTCGATCAGCGCGACCGCATCATGCGCCCGCCAGGCGGCGCGATCGTCGCCCAGATACCCGCCGAGCGCCTTTTCGCCCCACGGCACCTGGCTCGGTGCGACGATCGGTGCGAGCGCGGAGACGCTGCCATAGCGGCCGGGCAGCCCGAGCCCGATCGTCAGCGCGCCGTGGCCGCCCATCGAATGCCCCATGATCCCCTGCCGCGTCGCGTCCGCCGGGAAATGCTCGGCGATCAGCGCGGGCAGTTCTTCGGTGACATAGGTCCACATCCGGAAATTGGTGGCCCAGGGCGCCTGCGTCGCATCGAGGTAGAAGCCCGCGCCCTGCCCCATGTCGAACGCATCCTCGTCCGCGACGCCCTCGCCGCGCGGCGACGTATCCGGCGCGACGAAGATCACGCCCAGCGCGGCGCAGGCGGCGCGATAGTCGCCCTTGTCGGTGACGTTGGCATGCGTGCAGGTCAGCCCCGACAGGAACCACAGCACCGGCAGCGTCGCGCCTGCAGCATGCGGCGGGACATAGACCGAGAAGGTCATGTCGGTTCCCGTGGCGGTCGATGCGTGGCGGTAGACGCCTTGCGTCCCGCCGTGCGCGCGCGTGGTGGAGACCGTCTCCATCGTCAAAACACCACGACGCTGCGGATGCTTTCGCCCGCATGCATCAGGTCGAAGCCGCGGTTGATGTCGTCCAGCGACAGGACATGCGTGATCATCGGGTCGATCTCGATCTTGCCGTTCATGTACCAGTCGACGATCTTGGGCACGTCGGTCCGTCCCCGCGCGCCGCCGAACGCGGTGCCGCGCCAATTGCGCCCGGTGACCAGCTGGAACGGCCGCGTCGAGATCTCCTTGCCCGCCTCCGCGACGCCGATCACGATCGAGGTGCCCCAGCCGCGATGGCATGCCTCCAGCGCCTGCCGCATGACGTCGGTGTTGCCCGTGCAGTCGAAGGTATATTCCGCGCCGCCATCGGTCAGCGCGACGAGATGCGCGACCAGGTCGCCGTCGACCTGTTTCGGATTCACGAAATGCGTCATGCCGAAGCGGCGACCCCATTCTTCGCGGGTCGCATTGATGTCGACCCCGACGATCATGCCAGCACCCACCATCTTCGCACCCTGGATGACGTTCAGCCCGATCCCGCCGAGCCCGAAGACGATGACATTGTCCCCCGCCTGGACCTTCGCGGTATTCACGACCGCGCCGACCCCGGTCGTCACGCCGCAGCCGATATAGCAGCTCGACTGGAAAGGCGCGTCGGTACGGATCTTCGCCACCGCGATCTCGGGCAGGACGGTGAAGTTCGAGAAGGTCGAACAGCCCATATAATGGAAGATCGGTTGCCCGCGGTAGCTGAAGCGGGTGGTGCCGTCGGGCATCAGCCCCTTGCCCTGCGTCGCGCGGATCGCGGTGCACAGGTTGGTCTTGCCGCTGAGGCACGACTTACACTGGCGGCATTCGGGGGTGTAGAGCGGGATGACGTGATCGCCGGGCGCGACGCTGGTCACGCCGGGGCCGACCTCGCGGACGATCCCGGCGCCTTCATGCCCCAGGACGCTGGGGAACAGCCCCTCGCTGTCGAGCCCGTCCAGCGTGTACGCATCGGTATGGCAGATGCCCGTCGCCATGATCTCGACCAGCACCTCGCCGGCCCTGGGCCCCTCGAGGTCGAGTTCGACGATTTCGAGCGGTCGCTTGGCTTCGAATGCGACGGCGGCGCGGGTCTTCATGGGTCACGGCTCCTGGGGATCAGGCCGACCGCTTATCGCCTCGAGCGCGCGAGCGCGAGGGGCCGGTAAAAAGTGATCCCGAAACGCGGTCATCCCGGACTCGTCCCGGGATCCAGAGCCGAGCGGCGAAGCGCTCGCAACCCTGGATCCCGGGACGAGCCCGGGATGACGGCATCATTGCAGTCCCGAACCGTCAGAACTTGATGCGGGCCGTTCCGCCGAAGGTGCGCGGCGCACCCAGGAACGCGTCGAGCACGCCCGTCGCGTTGGTCGGCAAGTTCTGGAACCCGGAGTCGAACGCCACCTGCTTGTAGTTGGTGTCGAACGCGTTCTCCACCCAGGCCTCGATGCTCCAGCGATCGTTCGACGGACCGAAGCCGAGCCGCGCATTGACCAGCGTGAACGCCTTCTGGACCTTGCCCGGGTCGAGATCCGACCCGGTGTTGTAATCCGAGTTATACTTGGCACCGGCGTTCAAGCGAGCCTTGTAGCTGCTGCCGATCGGCTGGGTGTAGGTGCCCGACAACGAGGCCGACCATAGCGGCGCCAGCGACAGGCGCGAGTTGCGCTGCCCCTGGAATTCGGTGCGTGCGACCAGGTCGTTGAGCTGGGCCGTCGTCAGGTCGTAGCGCGTGTCGGCATAGGTGAAGCCGCCCTGGAAGGTCAGCTTGGGGGTCGTGAACCAGACGAAATCGACGTCCGCGCCCTTGCTGACGACATGCGGCACCGAATCGACCACGAACACCAACCCGTTGAAGGTGTTGAGCTGGAAGCCGCTGTACCGCTGATAGAAACCGGTGACGTTGAACAACAGCTTGCGGTCGAACAAAGTCGCCTTCTCGCCGACCTCGAACGCGTTGTTGGTTTCCTTGCCGAATTCGGTGTTCGTGATCGGCGTGATCACCGCCGCGCTGCCGGGGGTGCAGCCGGCGGTACCGACGGTGCAGGTTACGCGGTCGAGGTTGAACCCGCCTGCCTTGTAGCCACGCGCGTAGGACGCATAGACCAGCAGGTTGCGATCGAACTTGTACGCAAGCTTGGCGGTGCCCGACAGGTTGTGCTCGGTCTCCGACTGATGGTCGAAGAAGTTGTTGTAGCCGGGGCTGAGGAAGGGAAGGCAGAGCGTCTCGTTGACCGCCGCCAACTGCGCCGCCCCGGTGGGATTGATGCCATTCAAGATATTGAACGCCGCATTCGCCGCCGCGCACCCCGCTCCGCCGCCGATGTTGCTGCTATAGCTGTTCAGCGACTTGTGATCGATCGTGTAGCGAAGGCCGATATTGAAATCGAGCTTGCTGGTCAGGTGCAGCGTGTCGTTGGTGAACAGCGCATAGGTGTCGTCGTCCTGCCGATACCGATCGACCGAACCCGAATTAGGCACATAGTTGACGCCACCGACGAATGGGAAGGTGAGGCCCGTCTGCAAGAACGTCGGGCTCTGAACGTTTGGCGGAATGAGCGGCGACAGCGCCAGGCTGAGATACGGCGTGAACGCGTTCCCGGTCAGGATGCTCGAATTCTGGTGCAGGTTCTCGTTCGAATAGAAGCCGCCGACCAGGTAATCGATGCTCTTGCTGGTGCCCGCATAGCGCAGCTCCTGGCTCATCGTGCGGAACAGCGACGAGTTGCTGTTGTCGTTGGGCAGGTACAGCAGGTCGAGCGTCGAGAAGTCGGCGTCGAAGCCGGCCGTCTGCTTCCAGCTGCGCACCGCGGTGACCGAGGTCAGCGTGCCGGGTCCGATCTCGCCGTCGATCTGCAGCGACACGCCGCCGTCGCGCGTCTTCTGGCGGTCCGGACGGTTGGCATAGGCGTTGCGCGCATAGGGGTTGGTCGGATCGCCGTCGTTACCGCCCAGCGCGGCGACGACGCCGTTCGCCAGATTGGGGATCGGTGCCTGGCTCGGCCGGATGATGACCGCGATGCAGCAATTCTCGTTGCGGCTCGAATAATCGGCGATCAGCCGGGCGGTGAAGGTCTCGTTCGGCTTGAACAGCAGCTGGCCGCGGATGGTGTAGAAATCGCGGTCGGTGTCGCGCGTCGCGGTGTTGGGACCCGCGCCGTCGTTGACGCGGAAGAAGCCGTCGCGCTGGCGGTCGGCGAAATACAGGCTGGCGGCAAGCGTGCTGCTGACCGGCCCGGTCACTTCGGCGGCACCGCCGTAACCGTTGTAGTTGCTAGCGGTGAATTCGGCGTCGGCATGATATTCGAACTGCGGCAGCGCGGTGATGATGTTGATGACGCCTGCGGTCGCCGACTTGCCGAACAACGTGCCCTGGGGTCCTTTCAGCACTTCGATCCGCTCGACATCGCCGAGATCGCCGAAGCCGACGCCGTTGCGCGAGCGGTAGACGCCGTCGATCACGATGCCGACCGAGGATTCCAGACCGGGATTGTCGCCGACGGTGCCGATGCCGCGGATGCGCGCGGTCGTGGAGCCTTCGCTGCTGGTCGAGGTCACGAGCAGGCCCGGCGCGAGCAGCGCCAGATCCTTGATGTCCTTGACGCCGGTATCCTGCAGCAGCTGGTGGCTGACGGTCGTGACCACGATCGGCACGTCCTGCAGGCTCTGGCTGCGCTTCTGCGCGGTGACGATGATGTCGTCGACGCTGGCGGGCGCGGACTGGGTCGCGCCGGTCTGCGACGTCGGGCTGACGGGCTGCGCGGCCTGCGGTACGCCGGCGGCGTCGCTCGGCTGCGGCGTCTGCGACGCTGCGGACTGGGCGAAGGCCGGCTGGGCAGCCAGGCCGGCGGCAAGCGCCGCCACCGAAACGACGATACGCAGATGGCCACCAAACATAATAAATCCCCTCCACAGTCTCTGGCGCTGTGGCGGGTCCCTTAGGTCGCGATTCCGGCCCGGCTGATGACGGACAGGTGACAGAATGTTCATATTAGAAGATCGGGTATGGAATTGTCGGGGAGTGTTGCCGGAAAGCCTCCCTTTGCCGCGCACGCGGATCCCTTCGTCCGGCGACGCGGTATATATCCGGTTCAGCTTGGCACCGTCATCTGGCGTTCAAATCGCTGGAACGTCGGGACCCGGATCGCTCCGGCTGGGCATGCGCCCTCTTGACAGCGCGGCGCGGCACTGCGTGAAAGCGGTTCCGAGCGGACCACGGGACCAACATGACGCAAAGCGATTTCGTGCCGGAACCATCGACCGGTTTGACCGAGGCTGATCCGCAAGAGGGCTACCACATGCGGCGGCGCGGCCGCGTGCTGAGCTGGATCTTCGGTATCCTCGGTCTGCTGGCGCTCATCGCCGGCGCCGTCGCGTTATCGCACCACAGCAACAGCGGGACGGGCGGCGCGCAGGGCGGCGGCGGCCGGCGCGGTGGCGGCGGTGGCGGCGGGCGCGGCGGTGGCGGGCCCGGCGGCGGCGCAAACCAGCCCACGACCGTCGGCACCGCGACCGCGACGGCGGCCGACCTGCCGATCGAGATCGAAGCG
>CAXTVB010000199.1:0-5358 GCA_964247555.1 uncultured Sphingomonas sp.
GGCTGACGTCGCCGACGTCTTCGGACACCATCACCTACGCGCTCGCCGCCGTATCGAACGGCAGCAGCCCGCTCGTCCCCGGCACCGCGACCTATTATGTCAACGGCACGACGCTCAATCTGCTGGGCAGCGGCACCACCAGCGTCCCCGTCTACGTCAAGCCGTCGAGCACGACCGCGGTCGCACCGGGCAGCTATACCGGTAGCGTCGCGATCAAGTGGGACTGGTCCTTCTGCTCGCTGATCGGCGCGCTGAACGCCTGTATCGGCACGCTCGACGCGGGCAGCAAGACCGCGACGCTGACCTTCACGCTGACGGTCACGCCGCAGCAGACGACGATGGTGGTCACGTCGGCGACAACCTGGGATGCGGTATCGGGCACGACCGATCCCAAGGCGATTCCCGGCAGCCGCCGCCGCGCGTCGATCACCATCGCCAATCCCGACATCGTCGCGCTGGACCTGAACACGCTGTCGGTCGTGCTGCCCGTCGCCGGCGGGACGATCGTCGCACTGGACGGCGACGGCACCGGATCGAGCGCTTTCGTGCAGACGACGGAGGGCAGCCCGGCCTCGGGACTGACGGTATCCTATGTCGCGCCGTCCAGCACGACGGACAATGTCGATTTCTCGTCCGACGGCGGCGTCACCTGGACCTATGTGCCGACCGCCGGCGATACCGTGTCCGAAGGGGCGGTAACGCATGTCCGCGTTCGGCCTCAGGGCAGCATGGCGGCCGGCTCGTCGTTCAAGATATCGATCCCGTTCCTGCTGAAGTAACTCACAGCTTCACCGTCAGGTCGGCCTGGACACTGCGCTGTGGGAAGGGGTGGAACAGGAAATACCGGTCGTTGTTGACGTTGTCGACGCCCAGCCCGAGCACGTAATGCGGCCCGATCCGGAACTGCGCGCGCAGGTCGACGACCAGATATTGGTAGAAGCCCTGGTAGGTGTTGCCGACGATTTCGCTATCGTCGAGCGTCGCATAATTGCGGCTGGAATAGCGTCCCGCCGCGGTCAGCGCGATCTGATCGGTCGGTCGCCATGTGCCGACCAGGCTAGCCTTCCATTTAGGCACCGAAGGCAGTTGCTTGCCGATCGCGGCAGGGAAAGCAGCGTCGGCGCGGGTCTCGGCATCGGCATAGGTCACACTGCCCGACAGATCGATCCGCGGGATCACGTCGGTACGCTGCGCCGCCAGTTCGACGCCGCGCGCGCGGGTGCGATCCACATTCTGGACGAACGTGCCCACCATGACGGGCACCACGGGCAGATTGCCCGTCTGCGAGATCAGCGCGTCGCGGATCGATTCGTTGAACAAGGACAGTCGTGCGGTGCCGTGATCATCGTGGCGTTCCAGCGCCAGTTCCTCGGATAGCGCACGTTCCGGACGGAGATCGTGGTTGGGGATCGCGGGAACGGGGGTGGTCACGATCTGATAGAGTTCGCCAACGGTCGGAAAACGATAGGCTTCCCCGAACGATCCCCTCAGCGTCCATTGCGGGCCGATGTCCCAGGCAAGCGACGCCTTAGGCGAGAACGCGTCCGCGGAGAGTCCCGGCTGCTCATAGGGCAAGGGAGAGGGTGCGGCCGTACCCGGCAGCGTCACCGGGAAGTTCACGCCATCATACGCCCGCCACCATTCGTAGCGTCCACCCACGGTCAGCGTCACCGCGGACAGCAGCTTCACGGCGTCCTGCGCCCATACCGCCGCGGTTCGCGTCTTCCCCTGCGATTGCAGGTTCAGCGCTCCCTCGCTGCCATGCAGCCAGTCGTTGGTTGCGTAGCGATTGCTGCTCAGCGTGAACCGGTCGTAATGCGCGCCGAAGCTGAGTATGTTGGCCGCCGCATCGTCCGATCGCCATGCACCCTTGGCATCCAGCGTCTGCCACCCGGTCCCGTCGAGCCGCGTGATCGTCCCCGCACCCCCGGCCCGTGCCGTCGGCAGCGCGGTCGTCGGGATCCGCTGCACGTCGTGCGCGAAGTCGTACAGCGTGCCGATCACCTGCCAATCGAACCGTTCCCCGCTGCCCGTGGCGGAGAGCGCATGGCTCCAATGGCGCTCCTGATAGTCGTAGACGCCGCCGGAAAAGGCGCTTGGCGCTACGGTGTAGGCGCGACCGTCGATGTTGAAGGTGCCGGCATAGGCGGGCAGGCCGGTCGCGGCGGTCGTCAGATAGCTGTCGGCATGCGCCTGCGTGTCGTTCAGGAACAGCCCGCCGACATAGGTCAGCCGCATCGTGGCGGTCAGGTCCAGCGCAGCCTTCAGTTTGATATGATCCTGCGCCTGATGCTCGAACCCGCTCGCACCCAGCACGCGGATCGGGACGGCCAAGCGGTTGACGTCGTCATACCCGCCGGTCGTCGTGACGCCGACGGTGCTTGCCCCCGGCTGCGTCGCGGTGACGTAGAGCAGCGGCTGGCTGTTGCTGACGACATGATCGATGCTGGCGAAGAGTGCGACCGGGCCGAACCGGTCGCCGATCGTCGCGCCGAACTGATAGGCGGGCAGCGTCTCGTGCGTCGCATATTGGTCGAACTGCTGTACGTTCGTGCCCGCGGTGATCGTGCCCTCCAGCGCGTCGGGCAACCGCGTCGTGATGTTGACGACCGCGCCGATGGAATTGCCCGGATAGGCTGCGGAGAAGGGGCCGTAGAGGATATCGACCCGCGCGATCTCCTGCGGGCTCACCAAGCTCCAGCGCGGGGAGGCGATCGTGTTGTTGTTCCCGATCAGCGCGGACAGCAACGCCCCGTCGGCATAGATCAGGCTGCGCGCGCTAGACCCCAGCCCGGACGTCCGCGTGGCGAGCGGCGCCTGGGTGTCGCCGATATGGCGTTGCCGGATGACGAGCGAGGGCAGATATTTCAGCGCTTGCTCGACGTTCAATGCGTTGACCGTCGTCGCGATCGTATCGCCGGTCACGGTGGCGCGGCTGTTAGGCGCGTTCTCGATCTCCTGCGTCTGGCGCTGCGCGATAACGAGAATGTCGTCCTGCGGGGTCGTGGTCTGTGCGGTCGCAGGCGATGCGCATGCGACAATGGCGAGAACGGACGCCGCAGCGGCCAGGCGGATTTTCGGAATCATAGGGTCACCTGATTGGCTGGCACGACTCCAGGTCGCGCGAAGCGTCGCGCCGGCGATGTGCCGCGCGACGGATGAAGAGCGACCCGGCAAAGGCAAGCCGCCGCACAGCGTCAGGCGTGGAGGGGTGGTCCCCGGAGCGGCGGCCGCAAATGGGTGACGGCGCGCAAGCGGTTGACCGCCGCGATGAACAGGCCCGCGACCAGAATCGTCGCCAGCGCAATCGCCAGCTGCACCGGATCGGCACCGCCCAGGACCGGCGCGGTCAGCCCGGCAAATGGGCAGGGCGCGTCGGACTTTACAGGGCCGTCATGCCCGTGATGATGGTGGTGGCCGCGCATGGCATGCACTGCAACCGATGGCGACGCGGGCGCCATGCCGTCGCATACGACGAGTTGCACGCCGCCGTCCGCTACCACCGGCATGAAACCGACCGGCACGGCCAGCTTCATGCAGACGGTTAGTGCAAGCAGCGCGCAGGCCCAAGGCAAACGGCTGTTGATCAAGCTGCGCAGCGATTCCACACGCGCTGCATATGCGTCTGCCTACGCCGTGTCATGCGCCGATGGGCGATCGTCCGCGGCGGTCGGGTTTCCGATCCGTCCATTTTGATTGATCGATGTTCTGTTTCGACACATATCATATCGCCTGGAAGGGGAAGCGGCCGCTATCGGTTCCTTTCCTATCCTTTGATGCGTTTACGGAATTCTCCGATGTCGAATGAACGATCGCCGCAGACCCTCAGCTGGCGTGGCCGGCGTCGTGCCATGACCGTGGTCGGCGGAGACGTAGCGGCCGAGCCCGTCGTCGATCCGTGGCGCGCTGTCATCTTTCCCAATCGTATCCGCGAACATCGGCTGGCGCATGGCCGGCTGAAGCTGCTGACCTTCGCGACCGGGTTGCCGGATATTCCCTATATCCGCCTATCGAAGATCGAACGCGGCGAAGTGACGGCGCGTGCCGAGGAACTGATCCAGATCGCCGCCGCGATCGGCGTCGCGCCGGTCGACCTGCTGCTCGATGTCGATGCGCCGGAATTCGACATCGGCGAATGGTTCCTGCCGTTCGCGGAGGGTGCGGTCGCGGACGATCCGGCGGAGGCGCGCATGGCGCTGCTGATCGCGGCGGCGATGCGGCGGCTGCGCGAGGCCAATCCGCGCCTGACCGCGCCCGTCCTGGAAACGGAATTTGGTATCCCGCCCGTCACGCTGTCGCGGATCGAGAATGCGCAAAAGGGGCTGGCGCGGTGGAATGCGAACACCGTCGGCGCGCTCTGCCGGCTGTTCGACGTCGCCGACGAAGGCGAATTGCGCGACCTGATCGAGGAGCAGCAGCAGGCGGGGGCGCTCGCGCGCTATTTCGGCGGGATCGCCGGTTCGGAGGCGCGGCTGGAACGCACCGGCCGCCGGATCGCGGCGCTGCGCGTGGAATTGAAGGATGCGGGCGCGCGGGGCGCCTCGGCATCGGGCGGGGCGACCGCAGGACCGTCGGCGGGCCGGACTGTGCCGGTCCATGGTACGTCGCTGGGCGAGGGGATGCTCGCGCTGACGAAGACGGGGGCGCGGATCGAGGCTCCGACGATCGCCGGCCCGCGCGCGTTCGGGGTGCGGGTGTGTCGCGCGACATTGGGGGGCGGGTTGCCGGGGCAATCCACCGTGATCGTCGATCCGGATCGCTACCCCCAGGCGGGCGGATTGGCGCTGGTCCGCGACGGCGCCGGCTACCGGATCGTCGCGATCGCACTCGACCGGACCGGGGCGATGATCGCCTATGCCGACTTCCCTCCGTACGAGATGCCGGTCGACACCTTCGGCCCGACCGACGTCGCCGCGGTCATCGCCGCCGTCTTCGTCTAGGGGATGATGTGGTCGACGATCCGGTCGGCCGCTTCCTCGGGGCTCATGACGGCGGTGTCGATTCGAATATCCGGTGCGTCGGGCGCCTCGTAAGGGCTGTCGATGCCGGTGAAGTTGCGCAGCTGCCCGCTGCGCGCCTTGGCATATAGCCCCTTCACGTCGCGCCGTTCCGCCTCGGCCAGTGCCGTGTCGATATGCACCTCGACGAATTCGCCCGGCGGCAGCATCGCGCGCACCATGTCGCGCTCGGCCCGGAACGGCGAGATGAAGGCGGTGATGACGATCAACCCCGCATCGGCCATCAGCTTCGCCACCTCGCCGACGCGGCGAATATTCTCGATCCGGTCGGCTTCGGTGAAGCCCAGATCCTTGTTCAGCCCGTGGCGGACATTGTCGCCGTCCAGCAGGAATATATGGC
>CAXTVB010000200.1:0-1745 GCA_964247555.1 uncultured Sphingomonas sp.
CCCCCGCCTCCGAAGGTTTTGTCAACGAAAGGGGCCGGCCGTTCCTTTTCCCTCAAAGGGACGAGCCCTGCGAGGTCAGCTATGCCGACCGGGCGGGGAAATATATGGGCCAGCGCGGGGTGACGCTGCCCAAGCTGTAAGGGTGCGATCGATCCGCGCAACGCCCGCGAAAGCCCGACCCGCCACCCCCTCTCGTCACCCCGGGCTCGACCCGGGGCCCCGCTTCTTCGGGCGTTCGGAAGAAGCGGGAAGTCCGGGTAATCAGGGAGCGGGTGTCGGCGATCATTCGGTTCTGAGGCCGTGGCGCCCCGTGCTCTTGGCAGGGCGCAACGCCGCCCCCCGGTGGCCGGATGACGCCGCAGCGGCGACCTCATCGATTGCGTTCACCACGTCCTGGAGGTTGGTGACGTAAAGATCGTGGTCGCCGTCGATCGTTAGAAACCGCCCTTCCGATCCGCTGAGCGCCGCCTGCCGCGACGCCGCGACGAAGGCGCGGTACATAGGTCCGCACGTGCCGGCCGCGGCGCATTGAAACCGCTCCGACGAGATCATGAGGATGTATGGGACCTTGGGTGGGCCTGCGGCGTCGATGGCGCGGCTCACGTCGTTGACGTCGATATGCTCGTTGTTGTCGCCGGACGCCCAGGCATCGTCCTGCACGCGTTGCGCAGGCGTCTCCAGCGGGTGCGCATATCGCCCCCACTCGTCCGACGTGCCCGGCTGATTGCTCGTCACGAAGCCTGCCACGGGATGCATGGCCGCGTAGGCGCGAACGAGCAGCCCGCCCATCGAGGTGCCGAAGAGTATGTAGGGGCCGCGAACATGCTCGGCGGAAAGCGTGTCCGACAGGTCGGCGGCCAGGTCGGCAGCCTTGCGCGGAACGGATGCCGACGAGCTCTGGCCCATATTGCGGCGGTCATAGTCGCAAACCCGGTAGCGTTCCGCGAGCGCGGCGAACAGCTTGGCCATGTGGGCGCGGTGGGCGCCGTCGCCGGTTGTCAGCAGGACGGTGAAGCGACCTCGGCCGCCGCAGTGTAGTGCGATGGTCCGACCGTCTTTCAAGGCGATGGCGCGATCGATCGTGCGATCGTAGCCGGCGATTTCGCCGCTCCAGGCCGCGAACGGAATTGCGGCCATCAAGCCTAGCGCAATCGTCACGCTGCGACGCTTCATGATCGCCAGGCTGTCCGGCGCCCCGAAGGAAGGCAAACGATTACCGCCCGGTGTCAGGGGGTGGGCTGTGGATCGCACCGGCTGCTCATGAGCGCGAATCGCCGTTCCACCGTCATCGTCCAGGCCTTCCGGCAATCGCGCAAACGCAAAGGGCGACCCCCGCAGGAGCCGCCCTATCCGTGTCACCCTGAGTCGCTACCGATCAGAAGTCGTTGAAATACTGCTCGTTGCCGATGAAGCCCAGCTTCGACACCGACGACCGCTTGATGACGGCCAGCGTCCGGTCGACGACGTCGTATTTCGCGTTCGGGTCCGGCTGGAAATGCAGCTCGGGCTCGGGGGTCATCTGCGTCGTCTGGTCGAGATACTGGCGCAGCGTCAGGTCGTCGACGGGAACGCCGTTCCAGGAAACCGTACCGGCCGCGTCGATCGACACCTTGTTCTTCTGCGCGTCGATCGGCGGCGGGTTGTTCTGCGAATTGGACGGCAGATCGACCTTCACCGCGTGCGTCTGGATCGGGATCGTGATGATGAACATGATGAGGAGGACGAGCAGGACGTCGATCAACGGC
>CAXTVB010000200.1:1845-5350 GCA_964247555.1 uncultured Sphingomonas sp.
GTCATGTTCATGTCCATCATCGGCTCGCCGTCGTCGGAGCCGCCACTCATTGCCATTGGATAATGCTCCTGATGTACGCTGCAGGCCGAAGGGCCACAACTTACCCGCCTTTGGAATCAGAAATCGTTGTAATATTGCTCGTTGCCGATGAACCCCAGCTTTGAAACTGACGACCGCTTGACGACCGCGAGCGTTCGATCGACCACATCATATTTGGCGTTTGGATCCGGCTGGAATTGTAATTCCGGCTCCGGGTTCATCTGCGTGGTTTGGTCCAGATATTGACGAAGCGTCATTTCGTCGACGGGGGCTCCGTTCCAAGCCACCGTACCCGCAGCATCGATCGACAATTTGTTCTTCTGCGTATCGACCTGCGGGCTGGGGTTGCTCGAAGGAAGATCCACTTTAACCGCATGTGTCTGGATCGGGATCGTGATGATGAACATGATGAGGAGAACGAGCAGGACGTCGATCAACGGCGTCATGTTCATGTCCATCATCGGCTCGCCGTCGTCGGAGCCGCCACTCATTGCCAAAGCATTATACTCCTAAATTCATGCGGCACAGCGTCAGAGACGCGTCACGCCTTGGCCGGGGGGCGGTTCGGAGATGAAGCCGACCTTCGCGAAACCCGCCTGCTGCATGGTGTAGATCGCGCCGCCGATGCACTTGTACGGCGTGTTCACGTCGCCGCGGATATGTGCTTCGGGCAGTTCGAGATCGGGGTTGCCGACGCCGCCCTGCCGGGCGATTTCCGCCTTCAGCTTCGCGACCGCACGATCGAGCAGCTCCTGGTGGGTGACCGGGGTCATGCCCCAATAGACCAGGCAGGTGCCGTCGGGCTTGCTGCTGATCGCCAGCGAGACGTTTTCCGGCTTCGTCGTCGTCGGATCGAAACGGACGTCGGGAAGCTTCAGCTTGACCGCCTGCACGGCGACCGTCGCCGTCACGAGAAAGATTATGAGCAGCACCAGCATGACGTCCACGAGGGGCGTCGTATTGATGTCTGACATCGGTTTGTCGGAGGGGCCAGTGCTCATCGCCATTTGCGGATGATCCTATCTTCGTCATTCCAGCCGTCGGCAACACTGCAGACGGCGCAGTACCGCGGCGGCGGTGTCGTACCGCCGCCGGGTCTCGTGTCGTTCAGACCCGCGGTGCGGTGGTCGCGGGCTTGGCTGCGACCGGCGCGGGCTTGGCGACCGCCATCGACGGACGGACCGCGCCACCCGAGGCGAGGAAGCCCAGCACGTCGTTCGAGAAGGCCGAAAGGTCCTCCGCGATCGACTTGTTGCGGCGCTGCAGCCAGTTGTACGCGAGCACCGCCGGCACCGCGACGACCAGGCCGAGCGCGGTCATGATGAGCGCCTCGCCGACCGGGCCGGCGACCTGGTCGATCGAGCCCGAGCCCGACGCGCCGATCTTGATCAGTGCGCGGTAGATGCCGACCACGGTGCCGAACAGACCGATGAACGGCGACACCGAACCCACCGTCGCGAGGAAGGCGAGACCGCCGCCCAGCTTCGAGTTGATCGCACCTTCCGAACGGGCGAGCGAATTGTGCAGCCAGTCATGCGCCTCGACCGGATCGGTCAGCTTGGCATGCTGGTCCTGCGCGGCGAGGCCGTCGTCGACGATCTGCTTGTAGGCCGAATTCTTGTCGAGCTTGGCCGATCCTTCGCGCAGCGACTGCGAAGACCAGAAGCCCTGACGGACGCGCTTGGCCTGGTTCATGATCTTCTGCTGCTCGAACAGCTTGGAGAACAGGATGTAGAACGACACGATCGACATGATCACGAGGATCGTGAACACGGTCTGCGAAATCAGACCGCCTTCCTTCAGCGACTGCTGGAGGCCGTAGGGGTTGTCGGACTTGGCGGCCGCGGTCCCGGCGGCGGCGAGAATGGTGGTCAGCATGGTCGGTAATTCCTTTGAATGTTTGATGCTGTGCAAATAGCGTCAGAATTTTAACGGTCGGTCGGGATCTTCCATACAACGCGCCTGGTCTGCGTTACCGCGACCGGATTGCCGGCCGCATCCGTGGCGGGACTGTAGCGACCGCGACGCGTCAGCGCACGGCAGGCTGCGTTATCGAGCGACGACGACCCACTGGACTGCGTCGTATGGCAATTCTCGACCCTGCCGGCGGTATTGATCGTCCATGCGATGGAACTTACCCCGGCCTCGTTCGCGCGGAGCGCATCCGGCGGATAGTCGTCCTGGGTGATCCACTGCGCCGGATCGCCCTTCGGACCCGCCGCCTTGCTGACCACCGGCGGTCCGGGCGGCGCCGCAGGGGCCGGCGGTGCGGCGATCGGCGTCGGGACATAGACCCGCGGCGGGGTCGGCACCGATTGGATGACGACCGGCGATTGCTGCGGCACGCTGACGATCGGCGGCGGGGTCACGACCGGCGGCGGCGTGAACTTCTGGTCCGGCGGCGGCGGCGGCGGCGGGACGTCCGGCGGCGGCGGCGGCGGCGGCGCGACGTCGAACGTATTGAGCTTCTCCTGGGCCTTCTTCACGTAATTCAACGCGAGCCCGGTCACGAAGGCATAGCCCAGGGCAAGATGGATCAGCGCGACGATGATGATCGCGGTTATCTTGCCTCCGGACATCTTCTGGTCAGTATAGGCCATTCAGCAACGACGCTCCCTATCACGAAAGGCGGGCCTGACCCCCCATAGGACCGAACGGCCATGGGGCAGCCGAGCCGGCACCGCCTGTCGAGAGTCAATATATCCTTACGACAGTCCCCAAACCCTATCGCCGAGGCTTGCGACACGCAAACGCTTTGTCGGGCGCAACAAACGGTCAATCCGCCGCCCGGCCATTTATTTCTGTAACATTCAGCAAGTGCGGCGTAATCGCGGCCCCCATGATGCCCGCGCCCCGCCTCCTCGCCCCGGTCCTGCTCCTGCTGGCGGCAGCGTCGCCGGCCATGGTGCCGGCGGCCCAGACGCCCCCATCCGCCGGCCCCGATCAGCCGCCGCGCGCCGGTTATGCCGACCTGACCGACCAGATCCAGGCCGCGCCGGTGATCGTCGATGCGACGATCCGATCGGCGGCGCGAATCAAGGGGGCGGAGGCGACGACGGTCGCGCCGGGGCTGACGCGCTTCTATGTCGAGGCCGATGTCGGCGCGCTGCTGCGCGGCACCGGCGGATTGCCGACGCGGATCGGCTATCTGGTCGACATGGCGCCCGGCCCCGACGGCCGGATGGTCAAGCTGAAGGACCTGCGCGTCCTGCTGTTCGCCAGGCGGGTGGCGGGATCGCCCGACCAGCTGCAACTGGTCGGGCGCGACGGCCAGCGCGACTGGTCGCCGACCCGCGACGCGCAGGTACGCGGCATCGTCCAGGCGCTGATCGCGCCCGACGCGCCGCCGACGATCACCGGCATCGGCAGCGCCTTCCACGTGCCCGGCGCGCTGCCCGGCGAAGGCGAGACTCAGATCTTCCTGACGACCGCCGACAGCCGCCCGGTATCGCTGTCGGTCCTGCGC
>CAXTVB010000201.1:0-5341 GCA_964247555.1 uncultured Sphingomonas sp.
CCGCGCCGAGATGGTCTCGACGATGCTCGAGATGGGCCTGCCCTGCGACAAGCACCATCACGAGGTCGCCGCCGCGCAGCACGAGCTGGGCCTGACCTTCGGCACGCTGACCACGACCGCGGACCGGATGCAGATCTACAAATACGTCGTCCACCAGGTGGCCGCCGCCTACGGCAAGACCGCGACGTTCATGCCCAAGCCCATCAAGGAGGACAACGGGTCGGGGATGCACACGCATTTCTCGATCTGGAACGAGGGCAAGCCCTTGTTCGCGGGCAACGGCTATGCCGGCCTGAGCGAGATGTGCCTGTTCTTCATCGGCGGCATCATCAAGCATGCGAAGTCCTTGAACGCCTTCACCAACCCGTCGACCAACAGCTACAAGCGGCTGGTCCCGGGCTATGAAGCGCCCGTGCTGCTCGCCTATTCGGCGCGCAACCGGTCGGCGTCGTGCCGCATTCCGTACGGCACCGGCCCCAAGTCGAAGCGCGTCGAGGTGCGTTTCCCCGATGCGCTCGCCAACCCCTATCTCGCTTATGCGGCGCTGATGATGGCGGGCATGGACGGCATCGCGAACAAGATCCATCCGGGCGAAGCGATGGACAAGAATCTGTACGACCTGCCGCCCGCCGAACTGGCGCAGGTGCCGACGGTATGCGCATCGCTGCGCGAGGCGCTCGACAGCCTGGCGGCGGATCACGACTATCTGCTGAAGGGCGACGTGTTCGGGAAGGACCAGATCGAGTCCTATATCGAACTGAAGTTCGCCGACGTGGCGCGGTGGGAAATGACACCGAGCCCGGTTGAATATGATATGTACTACAGCGGCTGAGCTGCCGCCGGCAGCGGTGCGCGAAGGCGCACAGTCGGCGAAGGACGGTGCTACTGTGAAAGAGGGGGCGTTCGGCTTGATCCGAGCGCCCTTTCTTTAAAAATCGACGAAATCGGGAAAGGCGACAAAAGGCTGCCAGACGCCGCATAATCGGCCAGTGTTGCGAAACCCAATGATAAAACCAAATGTTTGCGTGCCGGGTAGCGAGAACTGGGGTGATTGGACTGACTCAGCTCCAACAATGCCCGATACGCATAGGTTGAGACCGCACTCTGCGAATAATGAGATGGCTCTCGAAAAGCACTTTGACTTTTCAAAGAGGCTGCGCATCATATGCTACCGCTATCGGGGGCCTCATGATCCGTTCGTTCATCGTAATCGCGTCGCTGGTCGCGACCTCTGCGGTTGCGCAGTCGCCCGCTGCACCGCCATCGTCCGCAGACTTGGCGCTCGGAACTGATATCGCCGCGAAGTTGCTTCCGGATGGTACTTACCAGCGGATCATGAGCCGCACGATGGCTACGATCATGGACAGCATCACCAACCAGATGACGGAAATGCCGCTCGCTCCGTTTCTTAAGTCCGCAGGTGTGCCAGCGAGCGATACTTCGAAACTCGGTCACGCTACGATCAAACAGATCATGGACATCGTTGATCCCGCGTATCACGAGCGGATGCAGGCGATCATGCCCGCCATTATGAGCGAGATGGGCAAGATCATGACCCAGTTCGAGCCAGACATGCGCAAGGGGCTGGCGCAGGCCTATGCAGCGCGTTTCAGCGGGGCCCAACTCGGTGACATCGATCGTTTTCTCAACACGCCGAGCGGGCTCGCCTTTGCGGCGCAGAACATGACGATCTCAAGCGATCCAGCCGTGATGCAGAAGATGCAGGCGTTCATGCCGACGCTAATGAAGTCGATGCCGAGCATCATGGAGAAAGCGATGGCCTCGGTGGCCAACCTGCCCAAGCCTAAAACCTATGCGACGCTGTCGGATGCCGATCGTGTCAAGCTGGCGCAGCTTTTAGGGGCCCCCGCCGACCGCCTGAACAAAACGTTCGACAACGCCGCGGTCGGTTCGTCGTCGATGAAACTACAGCCGGGTGCGAAGCCGACGCCGGCTCAAAACTTCGCGCAGTTCTTCGGGCCGGACGACTATCCGCCTGAGGCGCTGCGCGCCGAAAGCCAGGGCAGCGTAGTTGCAGCCCTTGCCGTCAATCCTCAGGGCAGGGTCACGTCATGCATGATCCAATCGTCTAGCGGTAGCGGCGTATTGGATGCAGCGACTTGCGCGATCGCAACGAATAGATTCTTTTTCAACCCTGCAACCGACAAGAATTCGAAGCCAATTGCCGGGCAATTTCGGCTGCCCGTGCGCTGGGTCCTTCCCAAGAACCTTCCGGTCGTCGTCCCGAATCCGGTGGTCGAAACCAAGGCGGACGGGAACTGACCACCGCTCGATCTACACCACCAGCACGCTACTCCCCCGCGTCTCCCCTGCCTCCAACGCGCGATGCGCGTCCGCCGCATTCTCCAGCTCGAACCGCTGCCCGATCTCCGGCTGAATCGCGCCGCCGCGCAGCATCGCGAACACCCGGTCCACGGCCGCGCGCTTTTCCTGCGGGGTCACGCAATAGTCGAACAGCGTCGGGCGGGTCACGAACAGCGATCCCCTCGCCGCGAGCGTCGCCAGCTTCACACCCTCGACCGGCCCGCCGGCGTTGCCGTAGCTGACGATCAACCCGCGCCGCGCGGCGCTCGCGAGGCTCGAGTCCCACGTCGCCGCACCGATGCCGTCGAACACCACGGACACACCCGCGCCGTCGGTGATCGCGCGCACCCGGGCGGCGACGTCCTCCGATCGGTGGTCGATGACGTGATCCGCGCCCGCCGCCTTGACGCTCGCGACCTTTTCCGCGCCGCCCGCCACGCCGATCACGACCGCGCCGATCGCCTTCAGCCAGCCGACGAGCAGATGCCCGACCCCGCCCGCCGCGGCCCAGACCAGTACCGCCTGCCCGCGTTCGACCTTCGCGCAGCGTTCGACGAGAAATTCGGTGGTGCATCCCTTCAGCAGCAACGCCGCGGCGACCTCGTCGCCGACGTCGTTCGGCAGGTGGACGCACTCGTCCGCGGATACGTTGCGTGCGGTGGCATAGGCGCCGCGCGAGGGGCCGAAGGTGCCGATCCGGTCGCCGATCTCGAAACCCTCGACGCCAGGCCCGACCGCCTCGACCACCCCCGCCGCCTCGCTGCCGAGTCCTGCCGGCAGGCTGATGGGATAGACGCCCTTGCGGTGATAGACGTCGATGAAATTCAGCCCGACCACGGTGTTGCGCATCCGGATCTCGCCCTCGCCGGGATCGGGCAAGTCGATATCGACCCATTCGATCACCTCGGGGCCGCCGGTACGCTCGATGCGGACGGCGCGGGTCACGAGGTCATGTCCGGCTGGCCGTTCGAGGCGGACAGCCCGCCGTCCACGGGCAGGTTCACGCCCGTGACGAAGCCGGCATCGTCGCTGGCCAGGAACGCGATGACCTTCGCCACATCCTCGGGCTGGCCGACCCGCTTCATCGGGATGCGGTCCATGAATTTCGCGATCGTCGCCTCGTCCATGTCCTTGGTCATTCCCGTCTTGGTGAGGCTGGGATTGACCGCGTTCACGCGCACGCCGTCCTTGCCGAGATCGAGCGCCATCGCACAGGTCAGGTTTGTCACCGCGCCTTTCGACGCATTATACGCCGCCATGCCCCAGTCGCCGCCGATCCCGGAAACCGACGAGATCTGGACGATGGAGCCCTTCGTCTTCTTCAGTTCGGGGATCGCCGCCTTGGCGAAGAGGAAATAGCCGGTGACGTTGACGCTCAGGACGCGGGTGAAATCCTCCTCGCTGGTCGCGGTCACGTCGCCCTGCACGACCATGCCGGCATTGTTGACCAGCACGTCGAGACCACCGAACCGCTCGACCGCCGTCGCCACGGCGGCGTCGGCGTCCGCCGCCTTCGACGTATCCCCTGCGATCGCGATCGTGCGATCCTGCGGCAGGCCCACGATGCTGGCGTCCATCTTGTCCTGACCGCGCCCGAACGCGATCACGTTCGCGCCCTGGTCCGAGAATAGGCGGACGGTCGCCGCGCCGATCCCCGATCCGGCGCCCGTGACGATGACGGTCTTGCCCGTGAAGCGTGCCAATTCCATTCTCCCGATCCGTTTCACCCCGAACGCCGCGCTTGCGTTTCGGGTTGCAACGTTTTTGCCGCAGCGCCATGTCTGCGGCGATACCCGAATCTCAAAAATAACGAACGATGGAGCGGATCAATGCAGCACTATCTCCAGCATTATATCGACGGCGCCTGGGTCGACAGCGATGGCGGCACGACCTGGCAAGTCATCGATCCGTCCACCGAGCAAGCCTGCACCGAGATCACGCTGGGCACCGCGGCCGATGTCGACAAGGCGGTTGCCGCCGCGCGTCGGGCGTTCGAGACATGGAGCCAGACCAGCGTCGAAGAACGCCAGGCGCTGCTGACCCGGATCATGACCGAGTACAAGGCGCGGATCCCCGATCTGGCCAAGGCGATCTCGACCGAGATGGGCGCGCCGATCGGGCTGGCGACGATGGCACAGGCCCCGACCGGGCTCGCGCATTTCGCTGCCACCGCGAAGGCGCTGGCGGGGTTCGCATTCGAGGAGACGATCGGCAAGGCGCGCGTCGTGCACGAGCCGCTGGGCGTCGTCGCGATGATCACGCCGTGGAACTGGCCGCTGAACCAGATCTGCGCGAAGGTCGCCCCCGCGCTCGCGGCCGGCGATACCATGATCCTGAAACCCTCCGAGGAGGCCCCCGGCTGCGCGGTGATCCTGGCGGAGATCATGCATGCGGCTGGCGTGCCGGCGGGCGTGTTCAACCTGGTCAACGGCGACGGCCCCGGCGTCGGCGCGGCGCTCAGCGCGCATAAGGATGTCGACATGGTGAGCTTCACCGGATCGACTCGCGCGGGCATCCTGATCGCGCAGGCCGCCGCGGCCACGGTCAAGCGCGTGCATCAGGAACTGGGCGGCAAGGCGGCGAACCTGGTGCTGGAGGGCGCGGACCTGTCCGCGGTGCTGCCACCGACGGTGGCGGGCGTCCTCGCCAATTCGGGGCAGAGCTGCATCGCGCCGACCCGGCTGCTGGTGCATGAAAGCCAGGTCGCGGACGCCACCGCGTTCGTGAAGGCGATGATGGAGCAGACGGTCGTCGGCGATCCGGCGGAGATGGGCCAGCAGATCGGCCCCGTCGTCAACAAGGCGCAGTATGAGAAGATCCAGGACCTGATCCAGTCCGCGATCGACGAAGGCGCGACGCTGGTGACGGGCGGCGTCGGCCGGCCCGATGGCCGCAACGCCGGCTTCTACATTCAGCCGACCCTGTTCGCCGACGTCACCCCCGACATGCGCATCGCGCGCGAAGAGACGTTCGGCCCGGTCGCGACGATCACCGCCTATGGCGACGAAGCGGAAGC
>CAXTVB010000202.1:0-5339 GCA_964247555.1 uncultured Sphingomonas sp.
ATCTCGCCCAGCTGGATGTTGAACAGCGGGATAATGCCGCCAAGCGCGGTGAAGCTGTCGTGCATCGCATTGACCGCGCAGCACGACGCATCGGTGGTCACGACCGCGAACAGGCTGGACGCGGCGATGCCGAAGCGGACCTCCTTGCCCTCCATGTTGCCGCCCGCGATCCCCATCGCATGATGGATCGGATTGCCCGCGCTTTCCGCGGAGTAGGTGACCGCGGTACCGACGAGAAACAGCGCCAGCATCGTGGCGAAGATGGCCCACCCTTGCTTGGTGTTGCCGACCGCCTTGCCGAAGCACCAGGTCAGGCCTGCACCGATCGAGAAGATGGACAGCATCTGCAGTAAGTTGATGATTGCGCTTGGGTTTTCATAAGGATGCGCGGAATTGCCGTTGAAGATGCCGCCGCCATTGGTCCCGACCATCTTGATCGCTTCCTGGCTGGCGACCGGACCCAGCACGATCGTCTGCTTCGCGCCTTCCAGCGTCGTCGCGATGACCGATCCGTCGAAGGTCTGCGGCACGCCCGCCGCCAGCAGGATGACCGCGTAGACGATGCACGCCGGCAGCAGCAGGTACAGGGTGATGCGCGTGACGTCGGCCCAGAAATTGCCGAGCCCCGTGGCTTCGCGCCGCGCGAACCCGCGGATGAACGCGAAGGCGAGCGCGATGCCCGTCGCTGCGGAGGTGAAGTTGTGGATCGTCAGCCCGACCATCTGGCTGAACTGCGACATCGTCGATTCGCCGCTATAGCTCTGCCAGTTGGTGTTGGTGGCGAAGCTGACCGCGGTGTTCCAGGCGAGGTGCGGGGGCAATCCTGCAAAGCCCAGCGGATTGAGCGGTAGGAAGAATTGCAGACGCAGGATCGCATAGGTGAGGAACAGCCCGGTCGCGTTGAACAGCAGCATGTGGATACCGAACCGGTTCCAGCTCTGCTCGCCCTCGGGATCGATGCCCGACAATGTGTAGAAGCCGCGCTCGACCGGCCCGAACACGGGGTGCAGCCAGGTACGCCGCCCCTCCATGATCGCGAACAGCCCCATGCCGAACGGTTTGGTGATCGCCACGACCAGCGCGGTGAAGACCAGGATGAGGAGCCAACCTTGTAAGGTCATGAAAATTCTCCGCTCAGAACCGTTCGGGGTGGACGAGCACCGCGACGAGATAGGCAAGGAGGCCGATGGCGGTCAGGCCGCCGAGCCAGAGGTCGATGGTCATGATGCTTTCCTCATGCTTCTTGGCCTCACGCTTTCTGGCACAGGCGGAAATACGCCAGTGTCAGCGCCAGCAGCCCGATCGTGATCGCGATCCACAGTATGTCGTCCACGAGTAACCCTCCTCAGGTGATCAGAAGCGTGTCGAAATACCGACATAGACCTGCGTCCCCGGCGTCGCGTCGTTCAGGCCGAAATTGCCGCCGACATCGAGCTGAAGCGTCGGGGTCAGCAGATAGCCGACACCGACGTCCGCGGAATATTGATGGACGGTCGCTGCGGGGTCGAAGTTCTGGGCGTTCCAGAATTCGCCGTACAGCGTCGCCTTGCCGAACGACTTCGACACATTGACCAGGCTGACCAGCTGCGCGTGATGGCCATGGCCGTCGGCATCGGCCAGGACATCGACCTCGGGTCCGAAATTCAGCGTGATGCCCTTCGGCAGCGAGAACAGGATCGGTGCGACGATGCCGCCTTCGACCTTGCCGTTGCCGATGCCGTCCCTGGCGGTGGGCGCCTTGACGTACGGGATCAGCGCGATCTGCGTCTTCGACGTCGGGTCCGTGATGGTCTGCTTCAGGCGGACATATAGATCGCCGATGCCGCCCAGCTGCTCCGACACGCCGTTCGCCCGCGTCCGCACGGTCTCGTACGGCGCGATGTTCAGTTCGATGTCGGTGCTGGCGCCCAGGCCGTATTTGATCGTGGGATTGGTATACAGGATCGCGTCCGTGCGCGTCCCCGCGAAGTCGAGGCGGGTCCAGTTGATCAGGTCCGATTCGATCTGGATGTCGCCCGCAGGCGTCGTGCACGCGACGAAAGCCTTGGTCGGCCGGTCGGTGCAGATCGGCGTCGGCGCGGTCGCCGCAGGCGCCGGGGCGGGGTCCTGCCCCTGAACGGTCTGTGCCGCAGCAGACGTCGCCATCGCCGCAAGTGAAATCGCCGCTAGGCAAGCGGCACCCCTGAACGTCATTCCAATCCCCATCATACCCCGCTCGACGATGGTGCGAGCGGGCAAGGGCGCTGCATTAGGCAGGGGCACCGTTAGTAAGCGAGACGGCTAGATCGGCATTCGCATAGGATTGGCATAGTATTTTGCGCAAAGCGCGGGCGCCGGTGTCGCGGCGTGCCAAGCCAAACTATGCCATGGCCAACCAAAGCACTGTTCCATCGCCGGAACCTTCGCCATAGCTGTATCCGATCGGATATGGTCGCGGGTTCAACCGCGCCGCTGGATCGAAAAAAGGGGGAATTCCATGCGTTTCGCGCTTCTGGTCGGTGTATCGTCGAGCATGCTCGCGGCATCGCCCGCCATGGCCCAGTCCGATCCGAACGCCGCGATCCTCGCGCGATTGAACGCGTTGGAGGCGAAGGTCGACTCGCTCGAGGCGCGCAACGCCGAACTCCAACGCCAGCTGGCCGGCCAAAACGCGTCGTCCTCGACCACCGCGCTTCCGCAACCCGGGACGGCATCGGCGCCGTTGGTCGCCGCGCAATCGGCGCAGCAACCGGTGCCGGCCGCCGCATCGGGCGGCGGCGGGACTGCCCGCACCGCCCCGGCAGGGGTCCAGCCGGTCACCTGGACGATCGTCCCGCAGTTCAATTCACCCGACGGCAATTTCACCTTCAAGCCGCGCGGCATCCTGGAAATCGACGCGGCGGGCTTCGGCACGCGCCAGGGCGGATATGCCTATAACGCCGGCACGCAGGTACGGCGCGGTCGCTTCGGGTTCGACGGCACGCTGTACAAGCAGCTCGCCTGGCGGATCGAGGCAGAATATGTCGGCGGCACGGTCGCGCTGCTCGACGCCTATATCGCCTATACCGGCCAGAAGGACTTCACGCTGACGCTTGGCCAGCTGAAGGTGCCTGCCGGATTGGAGGCGAACAGCTCGGACTCCTTCAACGAATTCCTGGAGCGCGGCATGGCCAACACCGCGTTCGGTGCGGTCGGCGGCGAACGCCGATTGGGCGTGACGCTCGCTTACGCCAACCCGATCTTCACCGCGACCGCAGGCGTGTACGGCGCCAACGAGGCGGTCGCGCGCAACGCCACGACCCCGGGCGAGGTATGGGGCTATAACGGACGCGTGACGGTCGAACCGATCAACCAGCCCGGCCGGCTGGTCCATGTCGGTGCGTCCGGCTATCACGTCATGGACCTGGCCGCGAACACGGTGACGCTGGCGGACCGGCCCAATGTCCGCGTGGACAACGGTTTCCTCGAATCCATCACCGTCGCGGGCACCAACCCGGCCAACGGCGTCCAGACCGGCGTCGAGAATGCGACCTTCTACGGTCTGGAGGGCGCCGGCGTCCTCGGCCCCGTCTCGCTGCAGAGCGAATATAGCCATATGCATCTCGACCGCTTCGGGACGGCGTCGTCGCTGAATTTCGACGGATATTACGTGTTCGGCAGTCTGTTCCTGACCGGCGAGTCGCGCAGCTTCAAGGGCGGCGTCATCGATCGGCTGCGGCCGCTTCGCCCGTTCAATCCGAGCAAGGGTCAGTGGGGCGCACTGGAATTGGCGGCACGCTACGACCGGATCAACCTGACCGACACCAACCTGTCGCCGCTCGATCATGACGGCCACGCCTGGACCGGCGCGGTGAACTGGTATCTTACCGGCAATCTGAAGCTGATGTTCAACTATATCCGCTTCGAGGGCGCCAATTCGCCGCTCGTCGCCACGCCGGTCGCGCTGTTCGGCACGACCGCGAAGGGGGATGCGATCGCGTCGAGGCTGCATTTCGACTTCTGAGGAAGGCCGATAATCATCGGCACCGAAACCGGGCTCGGACGTTGCGACTGTCGTTCACTATCAAGGACATGACATGAGCATCTTCGGTTCGATCAAGGACGCGATCTTCGGCCATCCTGCGGTCGCCGCAGCGCCCTCCCCCGCCGAGCCGGC
Organism: uncultured Sphingomonas sp.; assembly: GCA_964247555.1. GTDB lineage: Bacteria > Pseudomonadota > Alphaproteobacteria > Sphingomonadales > Sphingomonadaceae > Sphingomonas. The sequence goes on from CAXTVB010000202.1 coordinate 4,136, forward strand.
GCCGGCGGCCGGGACTGCTGCGCCGGCCGCCCCAGCCCCAGCCCCAGCCCCAGCCCCCGCGCCCGCCGCACCGGCGGACGTCGATCCGGATGCCGCGCTGGCGAAGATCGCCGAATCCAAGGGCAATCCCGATCTGAACTGGCAGACCTCGATCGTCGATCTGATGAAGCTGCTCGGCCTGGATTCCAGCCTTGCGAACCGCGAGGAACTGGCGACGGAACTCGGCTATACCGGCGACAAGGACGGTTCGGCGGAGATGAACGAATGGCTGCACGCCAAGGTCATGGACCGCATCCGTACCGGGCATTGATCATCGGGCTTACGGTCGACACTGCGCGGCAACGATGAACCTGCCGCTCCCATCCGTGCTGGACGAATGGCAGGAGGCACCCCGCGTCCGTCGGTTGAACGCCCATGGCGTTGGTACCGACGGACGCTATGTCCTGTGTTGGCTGCAACAGGCGCTGCGCGCGCGCGACAATCCGGTCATCGACGCAGGCATCCGGCTGGGCAACGCGCTCGGGCTGCCGGTGCTCGTCTATCACGGCCTGCGCGAGGATTACCCGTACGCGTCGGACCGGCTCCACCGGTTCATCCTGGCGGCGAGTCGCGATCTGGCGCGCGATTGCCGGCAGCGCGGGATCGCCTGCGTCCAGCATGTCGACCGGGCGGACGCCCGCGAGCGGGGTCTGGTCTACCGGCTGGCCAGCGAAAGCGCCGCGGTCATCGTCGAGGACCAGCCGACCTTCGTCGCGCGCTGGCAGGCCGAGCGGTTTGCGGCGCGCACGAACCGCGCGGTACTGGCGGTGAATGCGGCGTGCCTAGTGCCGCCGTCGCTGCTCGGCGACGATGTCGGATCGACCACCGCGTTCCGTCGTCGGCAGGCGCCGCTGCGCGCGGCATGGTCCGGCATCGACGATCTGATCCCCGACCGGGCGGCCTATGATGGCCCTTTGCCTTTCGACCCCGACCGGTTGGAGGAGCGTTCGGATGCGGACTTAGACCGGTTCGTGCGCGACGCCGCGATCGACCACGCGCTGCCGCCGAGCGCACTGTTCCCGGCCGGCCGCGACGGCGCGCTGGGCATGCTCGAACGGCTGATGGACGACGTCCTGCCCACCTATGCCGCCACCCGCAACGACGCGAGGCGCCGGATGGGGGCGAGCGATTTGTGGCCCTATCTGCTTTTGGGGGCCGTGGGCGG
>CAXTVB010000203.1:0-5310 GCA_964247555.1 uncultured Sphingomonas sp.
CGCTTGTACAGCGTCACGTTGGTCGTCGCGGTGAAGCTGTTGCGCACGGTCGAGGGCACCTGCTTGCCGGTATTGACCGAGGTCACATACACGACCTGTGCCGGCTGCGCACCGACCGCGGCGGCGGTCAGCGCGCTGTTGCCGCCATCGGTCACGACCGGATCGAGATAGGTATAGCCGCCGAAGATCGTCCAGCCGGGCAGGATCGTCCCGCTCGCGGTCAGTTCGACCCCGCGCACCCGCGTCTTGCCGAGATAGGCCACGGTGTTGGCATCGATCGCGACGCGGGCGTTGTCGGTGTCCGTCTGGAAGACGGCGACGGCGAGGGCCAGCTTTTCGTGGAACACGCTCGCCTTCGCGCCGACCTCGTACGACTTGGTCTTCTGCACCTTCAGCTGGTTCAGCGCACCGGCGACCGTCGTCGTCGCGGTCGGCAGCGCATTGTCCTCGCGCCCTTCGCCCAGCAGGCTGTTCGGCGGCGTCGCGGCGGTCGCGTAGCTGGCATAGATGCTGGTCTCGTGCGTCGGCTTCAGGACGAGGCCGAGCTGGTAGTTGAACAGCCGATCGGTCCGCGACAGCCGGATCGCGGTGGCGTTCGCGGGCAGCGGCGCGAGGCCGGTCGTCAGTGCGGGCGTCAGCGTCGACTGGAACCGGTCGTAGCGCAGCCCGACGTTCAGGATCACCGCGGGGACGACCGTGATCGAATCGAAGCCGTAGATGCTCTGCGTGTTCGCGTCGTTCTGCGTCTCGCTGCTTGGCAGGCCCTTCACGATCGGCGTCGGCACGTTCGACGTGTCGGTGGTGGTGTTCACCCACGAATCGCCCGGATTGGGATTGAACAGGCTGGCGCAATAATAGCGCGAGACGGTGACGGTGTCGCAGCGCGGGCTGATCGTGGCGCCGGTCTGCGCGACGAACGCGCCGCGGCGATCCTTCTCCCAGGAGAATTCGGTGCCGACCGAAATGCTGTGCTTGATTTGGCCGGTATCGAACGTCCCGTACAGATCGGTCTGGTCGACGATGCCTTCGTTATAGCCGTAGCGCGTGTTGCCGCGCCGCCAGACATAGCCGCCGCCGACCTGCTCCACGCCGCCCGTCGTCTTGTTCACCGTGCCCGGCGCGATCGTCGGGATGCCGTAGACGTCGCCATTCGAATCGTCGGGCAGGGTGAAGATATAATCCTGCTCGTCGTGATTGAACCGCGCGGTGTTGCGCAGCGTCAGATTGCCGAAGTCGTGTTCGACCCGGATCGTCGCCTGGTTGCTCGTCGAGTTGCGGAAATCGCGATCGGTCAGCCCGTAGAAGGTCGACCGTGCGATGTTGCCGGTCTGCCCGTTCAGCGTGGTGAAATTGCCAAGTACCGGCTGCGACAGGACATTGCCCGTCGTCGGCGCGTTGCAGAGCGTGGCGGAACAGACATAGCGATAGGGCAGCCCGCTGTCGGGCAGCTCGTGGCTTTCCAGATAATAATAGCTGGCGGTCAGCCGGGTCGGCGTGCCCAGCCCGATCGTGATCGACGGCGCGACGCCCCAGCGGCGCTGGTACACGTCGTCGCGCCCCGCCACGTCCTGGTCGTGCCACAGACCCTCGATCCGGAACGCGACATTGTCCGCGACCTTCAGGTTCAGGTCGCCGGTGACGCGCTTGTAGCTGGCATTGCCGAAGCTGCCGTCGACCTCGCCGAAATTGCGCAGCTCGGGCATCTTGGACAGGATGTTGATCGTGCCGCCCGCCGATCCGCGCCCGCCGAGCGTCGAGTCCGACCCGCGGACGATCTGCACCGACTCGGTCGCGAACACTTCGCGGCTCTGCGACGCCAGGTCGCGCACGCCGTCGACATAGATGCTGCCCTGGCTGTCGAAGCCGCGGATGAAGGGCCGGTCGCCGATCGGGTTGCCGCCCTCCGCCGCGCCGAAGGTGATGCCGGGGATCGTACGCAGCGCGTCCTGCAGGCTGTTGGACCCGGTCTGCGCGATCACCGTCTTGTCGAGCGTGACGATCGACCGCGGCGTATTTACGACCGGCGCGACCGCCTTGGCATCGGTGCGCACGCGCTTGCCGTTGACAAGGATGTCGCTCTGCGAGGGATCGGTATCCGTGTCCGCGGCGACCGCTGCCGGTTTCGTATCTTCCGCGGCCAGCGCAGGCGCGGTGGCGAAGGCGCCGACACAGCCGAGCGCGAGGAACGCCGACGAGCGCGGCACGGATACGGTACGACGGTTCAAGATGCTCACCCCTTGTTGCTGGGGCGCTCGCTATTGAGAGTCGTTCGCACTGTCAATGCTATTGAGAGTAATTCTCACTCTGCGTTAACAACCATGTCCGAAGCGCGCTGCCGAGGTTGGGCGGGTCGGCCGCGCCGATCCGCAGCGCGTCGATCTGCGCGACGAGCGCGGACAGCGGCAGCGTACGTGCCGTTGCCGCCGACTCGAGCGCGGACCAGAACAGGGGTTCGAGACTGATCGAGGTCTGATGCCCGGCGATGGTAATCGATCGCTTCACGGGGCCGTGGAATCCGGCGGGTGGCGGGACGATATCATTTGGCATCGTGGAAACAGCCATCGACGCTGTTGGCGCCACCGAATTGCGCCGTCAGCGGGATATGCGCCACGTCGCGCAGCGCGAGGTCGGCGTTGCAATATCGCTTCGTCGTCTGCGCCGTGCCGATGGGAACGAAGGCGTCGGTCGTCCGGCCGGTCGCATCGGCCTGGTGATCGAGGCGGAACCAGCGGACGGTCGCGGTCGCGTGATCCGCCGGGATGCCGCTCGGCGAATCGTCCAGCTTTGCCTCGACCAATAGTGTCGCCTGCCGTCCGGCGATCATCCCTGTCGCGAAACGCACCGCGCCCAACGCTCGCTCGCCATCGAAGGGATTGTCGGTGATGACGTCGCTCGGTCGGCCAGCGCCGTCGACGCCCACCAAGCCGATCGGACTGCCCTCCGATGGTCCCCCCAGCACCATCCACACATGATAGCCATGGGCATTGCCGTTCCCGCGCCACGCCTCGACGATGGTCGCCGTGGCGCCGCCGGGGAGGAAGCCGGCTATGCGGTTGATGCCGGGGTGCAGTGCGATCGGCTTCAGGTCTGCGATGACGGGGGGTGGGCTTGCAGCGGCAAGGAGAAGTCCGGTTCCGATCCAGGCAAATGCGCGCATCATGACCTCCCGTTTGATCGTCTCCGCCTCTTAACCCCACCCCGGCCTTCGCGGGGGTGGGGGTTAGCGGCATCACCCCCTCAAGGCGTATCGAACAACGCCGCCAACTGCTCGATGATCGTCCCGCCCAGTTGTTCCGCATCCATGATCGTGACCGCGCGCGCATAATAGCGCGTGACGTCGTGCCCGATCCCGATCGCGACCAGCTCCACCGGCGACTTGGCCTCGATCCAGCCGATCACCTGGCGAAGGTGCCGTTCCAGATAGCTCCCCGAATTCACTGACAGGGTGGAATCGTCGACCGGCGCGCCGTCCGAGATCACCATCAGCACGCGCCGATCCTCCGGCCGCGCGAGCAGCCGCGAATGCGCCCACAACAGCGCCTCGCCGTCGATATTCTCTTTCAGCAACCCCTCGCGCATCATGAGACCCAGTGAGTTGCGTGCACGCCGCCACGGCTCGTCGGCCTTTTTGTAGACGATGTGCCGCACGTCGTTCAGCCGCCCGGGCTGCGGCGGACGGCCAGCGGCGAGCCAGGTCTCGCGGCTCTGCCCGCCCTTCCAAGCGCGCGTCGTGAAGCCCAAAATCTCGGTCTTGACCCCGCACCGTTCCAGCGTGCGTGCCAGGATGTCGGCGGAGATCGCCGCGATCGAGATCGGGCGGCCGCGCATCGATCCCGAATTGTCGATCAGCAGCGTGACGACGGTGTCGCGGAAATCGGTCTCGCGTTCGATCTTGTAGCTGAGCGACTGCGTCGGATTGACGACCACGCGCGCCAGCCGCGCGGCATCGAGCATGCCCTCGTCCTGGTCGAAGTCCCACGACCGCGACTGCTGCGCCATCAGCCGCCGCTGCAACCGGTTCGCCAGTTTCGAGACCGCGGATTGCAGATGGACGAGCTGCTGGTCGAGATAGCCGCGCAGGCGCGCCAGCTCGTCCGCGTCGCACAACTCGGTCGCCGCCACGACCTCGTCGAACTGCGTCGTCCAGGCCTTGTAGTCGAACTGCGGCGACAGGTCCGCGAACGGGCGGTTCGGGCGGACGGGCTGCATCCCCTCCTCGCCCTCGTCGCCGGGATCGCCGTCCATGTCGTCGAACTGGTCGTCCGACATCTGCTGGCCATCGCCGTCTTCGCTGTCGGATTCGGTCTGTTCGCCGCGCGCATCGACCTCGGCTTGGCCCTCGCCGCCCTGTTCCTCGCCGTCTTCGCCCTCGTCGGGCTGCGATTCCTCGTCGGTGCCCTCGTCCTCACTGCCGCCGTCATCGCTATCCTCGGGGACCTGTTCGCCCTCGACGAGTTCGAGGTCTTCCAGCAGCTTCATCGCCAGCGACTGGAACGCGCGCTGGTCGTCGAGCGCGAGCGACAGCGCGGACAGGTCGGTCTTCTCCTCGATCCAGTCGCGGACCAGCGCCAGCGCGGGCGCGGCGGCGGCGGGCGGCGCCTCCCCCGTCAGCTTCTCGCGGACCAGCAGGCCCAGCGCGCTCGACAGCGGCACTTCCGCCTGGGTCCGCGCACGTGTGATCGGATCGGAGCGGAGGCGCACGTCGAGCGCATGTCCCAGATTGTCCGCGATCCCCGCATAGCCGCGCGCGCCCAGCGCCTCCACCCGGGCGCCTTCGATCGCGTCGAACACCGCCCGCGCCACCGCCTCACCCGGCGCTCCACGCGCGTGGAGCGCGGTGTCGTGGTGCTTCAACCGCAGCGCGAACCCGTCCGCGAACCCCCGCGCTTCCGCGACCTGTTCCGCGGGCAGCGCGCGGGCGGGCATCGGCACCTTGATATGTTTGCCCGACTGAACCGGCGCGTCGGCGGTGTAGGCGAGTTCGACCTCGGGCTCGTCGGCGATCGCGCGTGCGGTGCCGGCGAGGACCGCCTTGAAGCGGTCGAGAGGGGTGTCGGTGGACATTACCAGAGAACCTTGCAGCCGAATTCGGCGATTTTGCGGTCGCGGGTGACGACGGTCATGTCGTCCAGCAACGCTTGCGCTGCGATCAACCGGTCGAAGGGATCCTTGTGGGCACCCGACAGGGAGCCGCCGTGTACGCCGTGCTGCGCCGTCGCGGGGAGATGATAAAAGCCGTCACGGATCACGTCCTCCACAAAGGCGGGCAGGCTGGCGCGCATCTCGAGCAATTGTCCCTGCCGGATTTTG
>CAXTVB010000204.1:0-5309 GCA_964247555.1 uncultured Sphingomonas sp.
GACCGCTGATACGGCCGTATTTCGACTGGCCGGTACGGGCTTCGGGATCGAGGGCGCACACCTGCGGGTTGGGCCGGCCGAGCGACAGACGCGGCTGGATATCGGGCAGGTGTCGGGCACCACGGCGAGCGGTGTCATCGCCGGGCGATTCGCGCGTGGTGCGGGACAGATCGCCAATGTTCCCTTGCTGCTGTCCGCCGCGGCCGGCGATTGGCGCTTCGCCGGCGGTGCGCTGTCGTTGGCCGAAACGATGGGCGTGTCGGATGCCGCCAAGGATGCGCGGTTCAAGCCGCTGGCCGCGCGCGGCGTCGCGCTGTCGCTTTCGAACGGCCGCATCGATGCGACGGGCGTCCTGTACGAACCGACGCGCGGCGCGAAGGTCGCCGATGTCGCGATCCACCACGATCTGTCGGCAGGCGCGGGCACCGCGGACCTGACCGTCCCGGCGCTGGCCTTCACCGACGCGTTCCAGCCCGACCTGCTGACGCCGCTGACGTACGGGGTGATCGCGGAGGTGAAGGGGAACATCGACGGCAGCGGCCACATCGCCTGGTCGCCGGCGGGCGTGGCCAGCACGGGCCGGTTCCATACCGGCGCGCTGGATCTGGCGGCGGCGTTCGGGCCGGTGACGGGGCTGGCGGGGGAGATCGTCTTCACCGACCTGCTGTCGCTGCAAAGCGCGCCCGATCAGGTCGCGACGGTGCGCACGATCAACCCCGGCATCGCGGTGAACGACGGCCGTATCGTCTACCAGACGCTGCCCGGCGCGCGGGTCCGGGTGAACAGCGCGCGCTGGCCGTTCGCCGCGGGCACGCTGACGCTCGATCCCACGCTGCTCGATTTCGGCGCACCCGCCGAACGCCGCATCACCTTCCGCGTCGACGGCGCGGCGGCGGACCAGTTCCTCCAGCAGTTCGATTTCAAGAATTTGGACGCGACCGGGGTGTTCGACGGGGTGCTGCCGATGATCTTCGACCAGACCGGCGGCCGGATCGCACAGGGCCAGCTGACCGTCCGCGGCGGGGGCGGCAGCATCGCCTATGTCGGCGATCTGAGCCAGAAGGACCTGGGTTTCTGGGGCAACCTGGCCTTCCAGGCGCTGAAGTCGCTGCGCTACCAGCGGCTGTCGATCACGATGAACGGGCCGCTGTCGGGCGAGATGGTGACCGCGGTGCGCTTCGCCGGCGTCAGCCAGGGGCAGGGGGCGAAGTCCAATTTCCTGATCCGCCGGCTCCAGCGGCTGCCCTTCATCTTCAACGTCACCATCCGCGCACCGTTTCGCGGGCTTCTCGATTCGGCGGCGAGCTTCTACGATCCGCGGCGGCTGATCGAACGCAATCTGCCGGCGCTGCTCCAGGAACAGGAAAAGCGTGCCGTGCCCCCCGTCCCACCGGCGCCTATTCAGCCCCCCGCAAGCAGGACCATGCCATGAACGAACCCGGATCGAAGACGCTGGAGAGGATCACGCGTTTCGTGGACGTTCGCATTGGTGTAGCGGTCGTGGCGATCGGCATGGGGCTTGGCGGATGCGTCAACGTCTCCGCGCCGAACAAGCCGATCGAGATCAACTTGAACATCAACGTCACGCAGCAGGTGGTCTATCGTCTCGATGGCGAGGCGAAGGCATTGATCCAGCAGAATCCGGGGATTTTCTGATGAAGACCATGGTCCGCATCCTCATCGGCGCAGTGGCGCTTTCGGGTCTCGCCGCCACGGCCGCGCTGGCGCAGCGCGACCCGGCCTATGCCGCCGCGCGCTCGGCCGGAGAGGTCGGCGAGCAGCCCGATGGCTATCTCGGGCTCGTCGGCGCCGGCACGCCGGGGCTGCGCGCGCTGGTGAACAGCATCAACATCCAGCGCAAGGCCGCCTATACGCAGAAGGCGAGCGCGAGCGGGGCGACGGTGGAGCAGCTGGCCTTCACCAGCGGCTGCAACCTGATCGCGCAGACCGGCGCGGGCGAGAAGTACAAGACGCCGGAAGGCGTGTGGAAGACGCGCACCGCCGCCGCGCCGGAGCGCGATTCGCGCTGCGTTTGAGGGATTGTCCGTCACCCCAGCGAAAGCTGGGGTCTCGTGCGGAAAGCCGGTCCTTTGCGTCGTGAGACCCCAGCCTTCGCTAGGGTGACGGGCGAAGGGATCGGCGCTGTCTTGAAAAGCCACCATTGCCCCGGCGGTTGACTTGCCCCGACCCGTTTCCTAAACGGCCGGTCAGCACGGGCCTGCCCGTCGTGACAGCCCCGTCGCCGCCCCCCGGGCCGGCGGCGTTTCTTTATCGGGAAGCATTTTTTGGCCGACGACCGCCAGATCGACGACCTCGACGCCCGCATCGCCACCGCGCGTGCGGCGGACGCGGCGCGTGCGTCGGGCGCGGACCTGCGCAAACCGGCCAAGGGCTATGCCCAGGGCGCGCGGGTGCTGGCCGAACTGATCGGTGCGCCGCTGGGCGGCGGGATCATCGGCTGGGTGCTCGATCGCTGGCTCGGCACGTCGCCCTGGCTGTTGCTGATCCTGCTCGCGCTCAGCATCGTCGTTGCGTTCCGCAACATCGCCCGCATTTCCAAGGAGCGCGCGGAATGATCGCGTCCTCCAACAGCGCACGAGGGTAAAGTGGCCGGTCAGATCGATCCCATGGAACAGTTCCAGGTCGCGCCCGTGCTCGGCCGTCATATCATGGTGGGTCATTTCGACCTGTCCTTCACCAATTCCGCGCTGTTCATGATCGTGGTGTTCCTGGCTCTTGCGGCGTTCGTGTCCGGCGGGCTCAAACGCCAGCTGATCCCCGGGCGCTGGCAAGTGATGGTCGAGGGTGCGGTCGGCTTCATCGACGACATGATGCGCGTGAACATCGGGCCGGAGGGCAAGAAGTTCGCGCCGTACATCTTCTCATTGTTCTTCTTCATCCTGTTCGCCAATTTCATCGGCATCCTGCCGCTCGCGATCCTGCCCGGCCTGCACACCTTCGCGGTGACGAGCCACATCACCGTCACGGCGGTGCTGGCGTTCGTGTCGTTCGGGATCGTACTGGTCGTCGGATTCTGGCGGCACGGGCTGCATTTCTTATCGTTGTTCGTGCCCCACGGCGCGCCGGCCTGGTTGATGCCGATCATCATCCCGGTCGAGCGGGTGTCGTTCATGGTCCGTCCGTTCTCGCTGGGCCTGCGACTGTTCGTGGCGATGACCGCCGGGCACATCCTGCTCGAGGTGTTCGGCAGCTTCGTCGTGCAGGGGATCAATTCGCACGGGCCGCTCGGCGCGCTCGTCAGCGTTTTGAGCTTCGTGATGATCATCGGCGTCTCGGCGCTCGAACTGCTCGTCTGCGCGATCCAGGCCTATGTGTTCGCGCTGCTGACCACGCTCTACATCAACGACGCGGTGCACCTGCACTAGGGTCCGGTTTCAACCTACTGAATTTCAATTGGAGTTTTCGACATGACTGATCTTGGTGCAATGTACATCGGTGCCGGCCTCGCGGCGATCGGCGTCGGCCTGGCCGCGCTCGGCGTGGGCAACGTCTTCGGTTCGTTCCTCGAGGGTGCGCTGCGCAACCCGGGTGCGGCGGATGGCCAGCAGGGTCGCCTGTTCATCGGCTTCGCGGCGTCGGAGCTGCTGGGCCTGATCGCATTCGTCGTCGCGATCCTCATCCTCTTCGTCGTCAAGTAACGAAGCGAGCGGACGGGTCCGATGCCACAGCTATCCCAGATCGGCGAGATCTACGCGTCCCAGTTCTTCTGGCTCGCGATCGTCTTCGCGTTGATCTATTTCGGGATCGGCAAGGCGATGGTGCCCCGGATCGAGCGGACGATCGACGATCGCGCCGCCCGGATCACGGGGGACCTCGCCGCGGCGGAGCATGCCCGCCGCGTCGCGCACAATACCGACGAGGCGTATCGGGCCGGGATGGACCAGGCCCGCTCGCAGGCCATGAAGACGATTACGGAGGCGCACGCGAAGGCGACCGCGTCGATCGAGGCGAAGACCAAGGAAAGCGACGCCGCGCTGGCGTCGCGAACCGACGAAGCGATGGTTCGGATCGGCGAGACCCGTCGCGCCGCGCTGACCGAGATCGGATCGACGACGGTCGACGCGGTCGAGGCGATCGTCGCGAAGCTGTCGGGCGTGTCCGTCGACCGCGCGGCGGCGGAACAGCAAGTGAAGGCGGAACTGGCGCATGGCTGAGGGCCTTCATCCCGTGACGCTGGCGGCGGCGCGCGGCGCGGTCGAACTGCACCACGAACCGTCGGCGATCGGAATCACCGCGGCGGGCTTCGTCGCGTTGTCGATGCTAGTCGTCATCGGCATCATGCTGTGGCAGCGGGTGCCGAAGCTGATCGCCGGCATGCTGGACGCGAAGATCGCGACGATCCGCGAGCAGCTGGACGAGGCCGCGCGGCTGCGCGTGGAGGCGGAGCGGCTGCTCGCCGAGGCGCAGGCGCGCGACAAGGCGAGTGCGGGTGACGCCGCGGCGATCGTCGCGCATGCCGAGGCGGAGGCCCGCGTGCTGCTAGCGAAGGCGGAGGCCGACGCGACCGACCTGCTCGCCCGGCGCAGCAAGATGGCGGAGGACAAGATCGGCGCGGCGGAACGCCAGGCGATCGCCGACGTGCGCGGCCGTGCCGCCGACGCTGCGGTGCACGCGGCGGCGACGATCATCGCGCAGCGTCACGGTGCGGATGCGGACCGCTCGCTGGTCGATCGCGCCATCGCGGGGCTCGGCCGCGCCAACTGACGCGGTGCCCGATGCAACCGCCGGCGGTTTCGCCGGTTCAGTCGGGATGAAGATAGTCCCGATCCTTTCCGTACTGGCGCTGGCGGCATCGTCCGCCGGTGCGCAGACCGCCCCCGCCGACCAGCGCAGCCCCACCGACGCCGCCAAGGCGTTCTCGCTCGACCTGCCCGCGCCGGCAGCATCGGCGACCACCGACGCCCCGCCCGCGATCGTCGCCTTCACGCTGGACACGCCGATCGGTCAGCTGATCGCCGACCCCCGGGCGAAAGCCGTGCTCGACAAGGACCTGCCGGGGCTCAGCGGCGATGCGAACCTCGCGAAGTTCCAGTCGATGTCGCTTCGGCAGTTCCAGCCGATGACGGGCGGCCAGATGAGCGATGCGCTGTTGGCGAAGACGGGGGCGGACCTGGCGGCGATCGGGCCTCAGGCGGCGGCTGCGCCGGTCGCGATGCCTTCGCCGCTGCCGACGACTTCGAACAAGCGGATCGACAGCGGGCGCTGAGCTGCTGGGAGAAACGGGCAACCATCTCGTCACCCCGGCCTTGAGCCGGGGTCCCGCTTCTTCTTGTCCGCCGAAGAAGCGG
>CAXTVB010000205.1:0-5303 GCA_964247555.1 uncultured Sphingomonas sp.
GAGCACGAGCCTTCTAAGCTTGTGGTCGCAGGTTCAAGTCCTGCCGGGCGCACCATATTGCAGCGGCCTATCGAAGCGCAGTTCGCGCGCATGCCCGACGTGGTGCGACCGCCGGTTCAACGCGCCCAATAGAGCCGGGTCGGGTTGTCGACCAGCAGCTTGGCCTGCGCATCGGCGCCGCGCGCGATCTGCGGGATGAAATCGACCGCCTTGCCGTCGTCGGGCATGTCGCCCTTCAGATTGGGATGCGGCCAGTCGGTGCCCCAGAGCACGCGGTCAGGGAAGCGCTCGACGAGATGACGCGCGAATGGCACGACATCGGCGTAGCCGGGCGCTCCACTGACCGAGAGCCGTTCGGGGCAGGTCACCTTGCACCAGATGTCGTCGCGCTCCATCAATTGCACGAAGCGCTGGAATTCGGGCCCGTCGACAGGCTTCGATACGTCGGGCCGGCCCATATGGTCGACGACGACCGTCGTCGGCAACGCGGCGAAGAAATCCCACCGCTCCTCGAGATCGGCCGCTTCGAAATAGAGGACGACGTGCCAGCCGAGCGACGCGATGCGGTCGATGATGCCGTGATAATAGGCGTCGGGCTTGGGATCGACGAGCCGGCGCACGAAATTGAAGCGCACGCCGCGCACACCCGCCTCGTCCATTTCGGCAAGCGCTTCGTCGGTGACGCCGGGCCGAACCGTGGCGACGCCGCGCGCCCGGCCATCGGCGGCCCGCAGCGCATCGACGAGGGCGCTGTTGTCGGCGCCGTGGCACGTCGCCTGCACGATCACGTTGCGTTCGAAACCGAGATGGTCGCGCAGCGCGAACAACTGCTCCTTGCCCGCGTCACAGGGCGTGTATTTGCGTTCGGGGGCGAAGGGGAAGACGTCGCCGGGGCCGAACACGTGGCAATGCGCGTCGACCGCGCCCGCAGGCAACCGGAAGAGCGGCTTGGACGGCGCCGGATCGAAGCAAAGCCAGTCGGCATCTACCGTGAAGCTCACAGCCCGCCTGCCTTGGGCTGGGCGTCGATGGCTTCGTGGTTCCCGTCGTCGGACGTGCCGGGATGGACGGGTTCGAATTCGCCTTGGGCGGCGATCGCGGCGCCCCGGGGCGCGCGCCGGTCGTCTCGCGACGCGGGCACCGTTGCATGATGGGCGTGGCAATCGACGATCATCGCAACTCTGTCCCCTCGGCGGCCAACGCGCTCGGCGAGCGTAGCCCGCGAGGCGCCTTCAATCGCCCAGGCGCCATACCGATCGTTGCGCTCCGAGCTTCATCGAAAGCTGGATCGAGACATTCATAATTGCGATGTTCTCCGCAAACCCACCGTCTTGAGAGCCGCGAGAAGAGCCGACTGCGCGGCCGTCGGGCGCCAATCCGCACGCACGGTGACGCCGATCCGCCGCAGATAGCCGGGAAGCGGCCCGCCGACGGTGGTGAGCAGACCCGCCCGCTGCTCGATATCGAACACGTCGGGCGACATCAGCGCCAGCCACTCCCCCTCGATGAGCAGCTTGCGAAGCGTCAGGATCGAGCCGCAATCTATCCTGCCCGCCGGTTTGTGGACGGCGAACAGGCTTTCCCAGATGCTCCGCATCGGCGAACCGCGATTGCCGACGACCCACGGATATCGGGCCAGAGTCTCCACCGGCGGGATGGCGTTTCCAGCGAGCGGATGGCCGGTGCGCGCGACGATGTAGAAGACGTCGGTAAACAGCTCGATCTGGACGATGTCGGGTGTCGGTTCGGGATCCCGAAGATCGGACAGCGCGAAATCGATCTCCCCGCTGCGCAGGCTGCTGATGAGCTCCAGATACGGGCCTTCGACGACCGTCACGTCGGTTGCCGCATGATCCTTCGCAAAGAGCGCGAGCGCCTCCGGAAGGACTCCGGCGCGGGGCAGCGGCAGACCGCCGACAAGAATGCGGCCGGCGCCGGCGTGCTCGATGGCGGCAAGCTCGTCGAGACCCGCCTGCAATTCGCTGGCCATCAAGCGGATCGCACCAACGAGCCTGGTGGCGCGCTCGGTCGGAAGAACCGAGCGACCCGAGCGAAGAAGGAGCTCGACCCCCATGATCGCCTCGATCTCCTTGACGGCGCGATGGATCGAAGGCTGGGCATATCCCATCTCGCGCGCGGCATGCGCGTAGCTGCCGGTGCGTTCGACCATGGCGAGCGCGCGAACCTGACTCATGGTGACGATGCGCTCAAGATGCGGGATCGGCTTCAGCCGGGCGGATCGCCGAACTCGCCGGCCGCCCTCCACGAGGAACGACAAAGCCCGTTCGGCCCGCGCAACGAAAAGATCGCCGGCCGCCGTCGCCGATGTGCCCCGCGCCTGCCGGTCGAAAAGTCTATGGCCGAGCTGCGCCTCCAATTTGGCGAGCGCGTGGGTCAGCGCCGGCTGCGACAGGTTTATCGACACGGAAGCCGCGCCGATGCCACCTTCCCGCTTCACGGCGAGGGCGACGTCCAGATGACGCAGACTCAGATCGAACGGCGAGACCATCGGGCCTACCTATAGCCAAATTTGATGGATCGCACGGGATATCGACTGGTGTCGGGACGGGTTCGCCCCGCATATCGCCGCGACAAGATGAGAGGATAGCCCGGAATGCCCGCCACAGTGGTGACCTGCGTCGAGCGCGCCGACCCAACCTCAGCGACGGATCGTGCGTCGACGGCATCGCAGCCGTTCACGCGGCACGGCCCAGGGGCGGACTTCCCATCCGTCGTCTGCGACCATCCTGTCGCTGCGCGCCAACCGCGGGTTCCGGCATGAACGCCGGCATCCCCTGCATGTGGATGCGGGGCGGCACGTCGAAAGGCGGCTTCTTCCTGGCCGACGACCTGCCTCGCGACCCCGCCGCGCGCGACGCGTTCCTGCTGCGTGCGATGGGATCGCCCGATCCGAACCAGATCGATGGACTGGGCGGTGCCGATCCGCTGACCTCGAAGGTCGCGGTGGTCGCCAAATCGTCGCGTGACGGCGTCGACGTCGACTATCTGTTCCTGCAGGTCTTCGTCGATCAGCCGCTCGTCACCGACAAGCAGAATTGCGGCAACATGCTAGCCGGTATCGGCCCGTTCGCGATCGAGCGTGGATTGGTCGAGGCCGGCGACGGCGAGACGCGCGTCGCGATCTTCATGGAGAATACCGAGCAGACCGCCGTCGCGACGATCCAGACGCCCGGCCGGGCGGTGACCTATGCCGGCGACGCCGCGATCGACGGCGTTCCGGGAACCGCGGCGCCGATCCCGCTCGCGTTCCGCGACACCGCCGGCTCGACCTGTGGCGCGCTGCTGCCGACCGGCAATCCGGTCGACCAGATCGACGGCATCGCGGTAACGATGATCGACAACGGCATGCCCTGCGTCATCCTGAACGCGGCCGACATCGGTATCGTGGGCGACGAGGATCGCGAGACGCTCGACGCCGACGGCGCCTTCAAGGCGCGGGCCGAGTCGATCCGGCTCAAGGCCGGCCCGCTGATGAATCTGGGCGACGTTTCCGAACAATCCGTGCCCAAGATGGTGATCGTCTCGGCGGCGAGGCAGGGTGGCGCGATCGCGACTCGCTGCCTGATCCCGCACCATGTACACGCCTCGATCGGCGTGCTGGCCGCAGTCACGGTCGCGACCGCCTGTCTGCTCGACGGATCGCCCGCAGCCGAACTCGCCGACGTATCCGACGGACGGAACATGACGCTCGATATCGAACACCCGACGGGCGCGACGACCTGCGTGATCGAACGCGACGACGCGGGCGCGGTGACGGGCGCGGGCATGATGCGCACCGCGCGCAAGCTATTCGATGGCCGTATCTTCGGCTGAGAGGAACGAGGGTCTTAGGCCCCGCCATGCCCAAAGGCAGCACGACGTAATGACAGTCAACGAACCCCGCACGCGCCGCTTCGGCATAGCCGGCCAGCTCTGGTTCCAAGTGCTGGTCGGCACCGTCGCCGGCATCGTCGTGGGGCATCTCTCGCCCACGCTCGGTGCGGACATGAAGCCGCTGGGCGATGCCTTCATCGCGCTGATCCGGATGATGATCGGGCCGGTGATCTTCTGCACCGTCGTCCACGGCATCGCGGGCATGAACGACATGAAGAGCGTCGGCCGCGTCGCGCTCAAGTCGATCCTCTATTTCGAGGCGATCACGATCTTCGCACTCGTCTTCGCGCTGGTCGCGGTCGATATCTGGAAGCCCGGCGTCGGCATGAACGTCAATCCCGCGCTGCTCGACGCCAAGTCGGTCGCGACTTACCTCGCCACCGCCAAACAGCAGTCCGTCAGCGGCTACCTGCTGCATATCATCCCGACCACCTATGCCTCCGCAATGACCGATGGCGAAGTGCTGCAGGTGCTGTTCGTCTCGGTGCTGTTCGGCATCGGGCTCGCGGCGACGGGCGAGCGCGGCAAGCCGGTTGTGGCGCTGGTCGAAAGCCTGTCGGGCGCGTTCTTCAAGATCGTCGGCTACATCATGTATTTCGCGCCGATCGGCGCGTTCGGCGCGATCGCGTTCACGGTCGGCAAGTTCGGCTCGGGGTCGCTGCTGTCGCTTGGCGAACTCATCGTAGAATTCCTGCTGGTCTGCGCGCTGTTCACGCTGGTCGTGTTCGGGCTGGTCGCGCGCTGGGTGGGGGTCAGCCTGTTCCGGTTGCTGGCCTATATCCGCGACGAGATCCTCGTCGTCGCCGCCACCACGTCGACGGAAACGGTGCTGCCGCGGATCATCCAGAAGATGAAGGATGTCGGTTGCGAGGAAAGCGTCGTCGGCTTCGTCGTTCCCGCCGGCTATTCGTTCAACCTCGACGGCACCTGCCTCTATCTAACTACCGTGGCGGTGTTCCTCGCGCAGGCGACCAACACGCCGCTGACGATCTGGCACGAACTCGGCCTGATCGGGGTGCTGCTGCTCACCTCCAAGGGCGCAGCCGGCGTCGCGGGCGCCGCCTTCGTGGTGCTGGCGGCGACGCTTAGCACGACGGGTACGATTCCCGTCGCCAGCATCGCGCTGATCCTCGGCATCCACCGCATCCTGGCAGAGGGCCTCACCTTCGTGAACCTGGTCGGCAACTGCCTGGCGACGATCGTGGTTGCGAAGTGGGAAAACGCCGTCGACGAAACCCGGCTGGCGGAGACCATCGGCACGGCGGCACATCGTCGACGTCACCTCCTCGCCGCCTGACCCAAGCTTCGTGCCGCGCGTCGGCACGGCCCCCTTGCCCATAAGACCGCGCCCCCATGCAGGGACCGGCCAGAAGAGTATGCCCATGGCCCACACCCTCCGTCCCCTTGCC
>CAXTVB010000206.1:0-5301 GCA_964247555.1 uncultured Sphingomonas sp.
CTTCGGTGGTGAACAGCTCGGGCGCTAACTTCTGCACCAGCCGCAGGGTCATGCCCTTGCCCATGCCGATCCGCGGATCGGTGCTGACGCCGGGGAAATGCCGATCGAGGATCGCGGTGGCGGCGGGATCGGCGAGCAGCACGCCGAGCTTCGTCTCTGCCGTCGTATAAGGGCCGGCCGGCGCGTCGGTCGCCGCGGCCTTCTTGCCGAACCCGAACAGGCTCTTGAGCAGTGGCTCCTTGGCCTTTGCCGGTGCGATCGGGGCGGCTGGCGCAACGAAGCCCTTGGCCGGCGTGAGCTTGAGATGCATCTCGCCCAGCCCGCGGATGATGAAGCTCGGCTCATATTCGAGCGTGCGCTCGCCCCCCTTGCCATGCTTCTCCTCGTCGAGGTCGATGTGCGAAGTATGTTCGAAGAACTTCTCGAGGATCACGCGCACCTCGGCGCGCGCCAACGGTGCGCCGACGCAGACGTGCGCGCCACGACCGAAGGCGAGATGCTCCTTGATCTTGGGGCGATCGAGCAGGAACGCCTGTGGATCGGTCCAGCGCCGCGGATCACGGTTCGCTGCGGCCAGCGCGAGCATCACCTTCGTGCCAGCCGGGACGGCGAGGTCCCCGACATGCGTGTCCTTGCGTGCGATCCGCGCGGTCATCTTGGTCGATCCCTCGAGCCGCAGCACCTCCTCGAGGAATGCCGGGATGAGCGAGGGATCGGCGCGGAGCTGGTCCTGCAGCCCCGGCTGATCGACGATGAAACGCATCGCGTTGCCGAGCAGTTTGGCGCTCGTGTCCTGCCCGGCGCCGAACAGGAAGGTGGTGAGCCGCACGATCTCCATCGCATCGGGCAACGACCCGTCGGGATATTTGGCGTTGGACAGTTCGGAGAGGATGTCGTCGCGTGGATGCTCGCGGCGATCGTGCACGTACTGGACGAAATAGGTGCCCATGATCACCAGCGGCTGGTTCTGCGCCATCAGGTCATCGCTGTTGAGGCTGCCGGGCGGCGGCCCGGCCTCGATCGCGTCCATGAAGAACTGGCGATCGCCGGCGGGAACGCCGAGCAGGTCGGCGATCACCATGGTCACGAACGGCGTGGCGATCTCCTTGACCAGCTCGCAGCGGCCATCGGCGACCGCCTTCTTGACCATGTCATCCGAATAGTCGGCGATGAACTGCTCGCTCGCCTTCAGGCGCGAAGGCACGAACAGCCGGGCGAGCAGCGAGCGTGACATGGTGTGCGGCTTGTCGTCGAGCGAGACGAGCAGGTCGCCGCCGAGGAACGCGGTGCGATGTGCCTCGATCTGCGGCGTGATGTCGGAGGTCTCGGGGGTGAACGGCAGCGGCGCCGCGGGGCCGCCGGGCGCGATGACGGAGGAGAAATCCTCGGTGTTCTTGAGGACCTCTAGGATCTCCTCGTAGCCGGTGACGAAGACGATCCCGCTGTCGGGGTTGCGGTAGATCGCGCCCCGGTCCCGAACCGCCTCGAAATAGGCGTAAGGATCGAGCAGGATCGTGTGGTCGCTGAAGTAATCGTGGTCCGCGAGCGTCTGCATGGTCATCTCCAGGGCGACAGGTGCGATGTCCGGCGGCCGGACCGAGTTCGGTTGGGATCAATCCTCTTGCGCGATCTGGAAGCAGGAACCACGATCGAGCATGGTGACACGAACATGAAGCCGGCTGCACATGATAGCGCCTTAAGCGACACTGTATCGCATAACGTCGATCCAACATCGTCGTCAAGCCCGCGCGATGCCCGTGCGGTCCGATCCGGCGCGGCCCTGCGCAAGGCGCTGTTCTCTTTGATCGATCGCAAGCCGCTCGACCAGATCACCGTGCGCGAGATCACGGCAGAGGCGGGCGTCCATTACGCGACCTTCTTCCGGCACCATGCGACCAAGGAAGCCCTGCTCGACAGCGTCGCCGCCGAGCAGATCGACCGCTTGGTCACGCTGACGATGCCCGTGCTCGACAGTGTGGATCGTCCGGCAGCCGTGCTCGCGCTCGGCCGCTATGTGGACGAACACAGGCTCCTATGGACCGTGCTGCTGACGGGCGGCGCGGCCGGCGCGATGCGCGAGGAACTGCTGCGGATCGCGCGCGGTATCGCCGAGGAGCGTGCGCCGCCGGACAGCTGGATCCCGGTCGATCTCGCGGTCAACTGCGCGGTGAGCCTGATAATCGAGACGCTGGCGTGGTGGCTGGCGCCGGCGCAGGCGGCAGTCCCGATCGAGCAGGTCGCTCAGATGCTTGATCGCCTGCTGTCGGCAATCCAGCCTTTTTAAGACAACGCCGTGGCGATGTTCGTCGGCGAAGCATCGCCAAGGCGTTCTGGGCCGATCGGGGAACTGACAGGGCGAGATCGAGGTGATACCCGACCTTCACTAAGTATCCAAAGCGCGGTCACTCAAGACGCAACAGCGTTCAGGCCGGCGGAACACAGGGGGGTGATACATTGCACCATCGGACCTACGGGAACGTACTCGCGCTCAGCACGGCACTGACCTTGAGCATGGGCGTGGCATGTCCCGCCTTCGCGCAGGATGCTGCATCTTCGGCCGCATCGCCCCAGGTCCCCGCCGCGGCCGCGCCTGCGCCAGCTGAAAAGGCACGCCGCAGCGCGGTCACGGCGGCACCGGATGGTGGCAACTCGGCGGACATCATCGTCACGGCGCGCCGCGTGGAGGAGCGTCTGCAGGACGTGCCGATCTCGATCTCGGTGTTCAACCAGCAGCAGATCACCAATCGCAACGTCGTCAACTCGACCGATCTCGCCGCCTACACGCCGTCGCTTTCGGCGAATTCGAACTTCGGTATCGAAAACGCCTCGTTCGCGATCCGCGGCTTCGTGCAGGATGCGGGAACGCCGCCTTCCGTGGGCGTGTATTTCGCCGACGTCGTCGCGCTGCGCGGGCCGACACAAGGAACGCAAGCCGGCGATGGCGCGGGGCCGGGAAGCTTCTTCGATCTCCAGAACGTCCAGGTGCTGAAGGGGCCGCAGGGCACATTGGAGGGCCGCAACACGACGGGCGGAGCGGTGCTGTTCGTGCCGCAGAAGCCGACCTACAAGCTGGAGGGCTATCTCGAGGGGTCGTACGGCAATTACAACATGAAGCGCATCCAGGGGATGCTGAACCTGCCCCTGAGCGACGTTGCGCGCTTCCGCATCGCGTTCGATCATCAGGATCGCAACGGATATCTGCATAACACATCGGGCGTCGGCCCGCACAGCTACAACGATGTCGACTACACCGCCATCCGCGCCAGCCTCGTCGTCGATCTGACGCCCGACCTGCAGAACTACACGATCGTCTCCTACAGCCGTTCGAACACCAACGGCAGCTTCAACAAGCTGATCGCGTGCAACAAGAACGGAACCGACCCGCTCGATTTCGCGGCTGGCGCGAGGAACTTCATCGGCGTCTTCTCATGCGCGCAGCTGGCGCGGGAGAAGGCGGAGGGTGCCGGCTTCTATGATGCCGAAGCGAATTTCGAGAATCCGGAGTCGCTGCTCACCCAGTGGCAGATCATCAACACCACCACGTGGCAGGCCAGCGATACCGTCAAGATCAAGAATATCGCGAGCTACGGACAGTTCAGGGACACGCAGAGGACGCCGCTGTTCGGAACCAACTGGACGTCTGCCAGCCTGCCGAGCATCTACGGCACGATTCTCTTCCCGGGTGCGCTGCCTCAATTCACCGAAATCTCGCCGATCCCGGGCGGGATAACCTCCAATCAATCGACGGCCACGGAGGAATTGCAGCTGCAAGGCTCCGCCTTGAACAACAAGCTGACGTACCAGGCCGGTCTGTACAGCGAGTTCAGCGCGCCGCTCGGGTTGAGCGGCAACCAGTCCTATTCGCTCGCACTGTGCACCAACGTCGCCACTCTCCAGTGCAGTGATCCGATCGGCGCCGACTTCTCCCGGCTCGAGGGGGGAATTCCGATCACGGTGGGCGCGGTGAACTACACCGCAGGGCGCACGCACTACCGCGATCTTGGTGCCTACGCTCAGTCGACCTACAAGTTCACCGATCAACTCAGCCTGACCGGCGGCATCCGCTACACGTCGGATCGCCAGACGAACGTCAGCCGGCGCCTGACCAACACGTTTTTCGTGCCGAACACACCGGTCACGGTCTGCACCGACGCGAACCAGACGTTCCCGAGCTGCAGCGAGTCGCTCAAGCAGAACTCGCACAAGCCGACATGGCTGATCGATCTCGATTACAAGCCGACCGAGAACATCCTCGCCTACGCGAAATACTCGCGTGGCTATCGTGCCGGCGGCGTGTTCGCGAACGCGCCAAGCGATCACCGCACCTTCCTGCCGGAGAAGGTCGACGCCTACGAAGCCGGTTTGAAGCTGACGCTTCACGGTCCAATTCCCGGCACCTTCAACGTCGACGGTTTCTACAACAACTTCTCCAACCAGCAGCTTCAGCTCGGTTTCCAGAACAACCAGAATTATCTGGGTACCGGCCTTCCGTCGCCGGCGTCGCCGACGACGGCGGTCATCAACGCCGGCAAGTCGCGGATCTACGGCGTCGAGGTCGAGTCTACGATCTCTCCATTCAAGGGCTTCACGCTCGACGTCGGCTACACGTATCTGAACGCAACGATCCGCAAGATCGCGCCGTTCTCGACGACCGATCCGCTCTATCAGGCGGCCAACGGCACCGTCGCGCCGGGTTCGCCGCTCGAGCTGTCGCCCAAGAACAAGGTCGCGGTCACCGGCACCTACACGCTGCCGCTCGATGCCAGCATCGGACGGATCTCGATCGGCGCCACGTTCGTGCATACCGACAAGCAGCTCACGAACTATGTCTATTCGACGCCCGGAGACGTAGCGGCCTATGGCGGCAACTTCGAATACATCCAGAAGACCAACCTGGTGAACCTCAACGCGACGTGGACCAATGTCGCCGGCTTGCCGATCGATCTTGCAGCGTTCGCGACCAACGTGACCAACAAGAAATACTACACCTATATTCCAGGTCTCGGCGGACTTAACGGCGCGGGCGCCGAGTTTGCTGGTGTCGGACAGCCCCGCTTCTTCGGCGGCCGCGTACGCTATCATTTCTGATCGGAAATCTCCGTCGGATAGAGACGATTCAGCCCTCCCCCGCGCGCGGGAGAGGGCTGAAGCGCGTGGCGGGTAGTTGCTGCCTCTTGACATATAGTACCAGATAGGTTATATGCTACACCGTTCGCTGTCGCTCGGGATCGGGGTGACGCAGCGGACGGGATGGGGCGGCGCCGGGGCCACGGTTGCAGCGATCGTCCGAGCGGCCGGCGC
>CAXTVB010000207.1:0-5270 GCA_964247555.1 uncultured Sphingomonas sp.
CGATCCGCGCGGCAAGGTCCGCCTGTCGATGCGCGTCGTCGACCAGGAGACCGGCGCCGAGCTGGAGGACAGCCGTCCGGCGCGCGAGCCGCGCGAAGGCGGCGACCGTGGTCCGCGTGGGCCCCGTCGCGACGGCGATGGCGGTCGCGGTGGCGATCGTGGTCCCCGCGGCGAAGGCGGCGGTGGTCGCGGTGGCGATCGCGGCGATCGTGGTCCGCGCCGCGATGGCGACGGCGGCCGTGGCCCGCGTCGCGATGGCGGCGGCGAGCGCGCTCCCCGCGCAGAGCGTTCAGGCAACGACGACGGCCCAGCGCCCGAGTTCGCTCCAGCGTTCCTGACCGGCGATCGCGACTAAATTGGTTGTGGCGATCTTCCCGGATCTCCACCCCTGAATCGTCGCCCCGGGCTTGACCCGGGGTCCCGCTTCTATCGGAAAAGAGTAGAAGCGGGACCCCGGCTCAAGGCCGGGGCGACGGGTGGGTCAAAGTGATCGCCAAATCATTTGAACGACCATCCGCAAGGATAAACATGGGTCCGGCAGCGATGCCGGGCCCCTTTTTTGTCCGTATCCGCCGCCGGCGAACCGTCGTTAACGCCCCCTTTACCACGACGGACGATCATCCCCGTCGCCGGCACCGTCATGTCCGGCCCGAGCGGGGACGGGCACGTGCTGAAGCTGATCATCTGGGATCTGGACGACACCTTGTGGCACGGCACGCTGGCCGATGGCGACGGGGTCGTGCCGATGGCGCACCGGCTGGAGATGGTCCGCGCGTTCAACCGGTGCGGCGTGGTGTCGTCGATCTGTTCCAAGAACGACCTGGCGACCGCGCGCGCCAAGCTGGTGGATCTGGGCATGTGGGACGAATTCGTCTTCGCCGAAATCGCGTTCGAGCCCAAGCCGCAGGCGGTCGCGCGGATCATCGCCGATATGCTGCGGCCGGTCGACGTCCTGTTCGTCGACGACAACGCGCTGAACCTGAACGAAGTCCGCTTCGTCCTGCCCGACATCCAGCTGCTCGACGCCACCGCCGCGGATGCCGATGCGGTCCTCGCCGACCTGCTCGCGCAGCAGACCGGCACGCGTAGCCGGGTCGCGGACTACCGCGCGCTGGAGGCCAAGCGCGCCGACCGGATCGCGGGTGCACAGCTGTCCGATACCGATTTCCTGCGCGCCTGCGGGATCACCGTCTGCCTGCCCTTCTGCATGGAGACGCTCGACCATGTCGATCGCATCGCCGAACTGATCAACCGGTCCAACCAGTTGAACTACACCAATTCGCGCGTCACCGCGGAGGCGCTGCGCGAAGACGTCATCGACGTCGTCCGCCATATCAGCCTCGCGGTGTTCGCCTGGGACCGGTACGGCGATCACGGTCTGGTCGGCTTCGTGATGCTACGGCGTCGCTCGGCGGGCAGCAGCTTCGACGTCATGCATTTCGTCTTCTCGTGCCGGGCGATGCACATGGGCCTCGAAGCCTATGTCCTCGATCACCTGCCGGCGCGCGGGGCTGGGCTCTACCCGCCCATCCTGCGGCTCGACCACCCGAGCTTCGAGGGCCGGTTCTCGCGCGCACCGTCGGACTGGATCACGCTGCGCAAGGTCGACGACGCCGAGGCGCGCACGCGGCTGCTGGCCGAGGTGGCCGTGGAACAGCCGATCATGCGCATCATGGCCAATTGCCAGTCGGGCGGCCTCGCGCATTTCAGCGCCCACCGCGCGCGGATCCTGTTCGACAGCTTCCCGAACGTGTTCCTGCTCGCCAGCCTCGTGCGACCGAATATGGCGCAAGGTCGATTTCCGCCCTATCTGGTCTACACCACCGGCACCGATTATGCCGACCTCCCCTGGGGACCGATCGCCGAGGGGCTCGACGACGGCCTGTACGAATTGGGCGTCCAGCGTTTTGCGGCGTTCGTCGCGGATCGGGGTATCGAGATGTTGGTGCTGCTGCCGCCCGACGACCAGCCCGATAGCTTCTACGAGCCGGAAAAGGGCATGAGCAAGGATCGCACGCAGCGTTTCAATCGGCTCTGGCGCCAGGCCTATCAGGACTATCCGGGGCTTTCGATCGGCGAACTGGGATTGGTGCACGGGCCCGACGAGATGTACGACATCCACCACCACCGCCCCGCCTCGCTACGCAAGGTCAGCGCGCTGATCGACCTATGGTATGCACAGGTCTCGGTCGCCCGCGAGGTGCGCGACGCGGCCTAAAGCAAACCCGTTCTCCTGCGGAAGCAGGAGCCCAGGATCAAGAGCGGTGACCTTCGTTATCCCGGGTTCCTGCGTTCGCAGGAAAACGCTTGCCGCTCGATCGATCGGAAAAACCGCTAGTCCCGGAAACTCGGATCGATCCGGTCGAGCTTGCGCAGCAACGCCGGCCACGCCAGCCGCTCCGCTAGCATCCCCATCCCCTTGGGATTGGACTGGTGCGCGACCTTCTCTTCCACGCCCTGGTGCGGGTTGTTGAGATTCTCGCGCCCTGCCGACAACATCAACACCTGCGCCTCGCAGGCACGTTCCAGGAAATACAACCGCACGAAGCAAGCGCCGACGCTGTCGCCGACCGCCAGCGTGCCGTGGTTGCGCAGGATCATCGCATGCTTGTCGCCCATGTCCGCGACCAGCCGCTCGCGCTCGCCTAGATCGGTCGCGACGCCTTCATAGTCGTGATACGCGATGTCGTGCCCCGCGATCATCGACGTCTGGGTGTGCGGCAGCAGGCCGAACGCCATCGCCGACACCGCCTGGCCATGCGGCGTGTGCAGGTGCATGACCGCGAACGCATCGTCGCGCGCCATGTGCAGCGCGGAATGGATCGTGAAGCCCGCGGGGTTCACCGGATGCGTGGTATGCCCCACCGGATTGCCCTCGACGTCGATCTTCACCAGGCTGGACGCGGTGATCTCTTCGAACATCATGTCGTACGGGTTGATGAGGAAGTGATGCTCCGGTCCCGGCACCCGTGCGGATAGATGCGTGAAGATCAGGTCGTCCCAGCCGTACAGCGCGACCAGGCGGTAGGCCGCGGCGAGGTCGACCCGCGCCTCCCATTCGCCCGGTGCCATGACGTTGCGGTCGGCTTCGATGGTGGCGAGCGTGGCCATGGGACTCTCCTATGTTCTGTAACGCGGCATAAACCCATGCGCGGGCAACGACAACGTCCATGCGTTACGATTGGCAACTGATCGCTCCGCGCGCTACCGTCGATGCGATGACGCGCCTCGCCGATCCGAACCGTCCGTTGATCGAACGCTTCCCGCTCGTCGGCGTGGCGTGGCCCGTGCGGCTGGCGACGACGATCCTGCTGGTCTGCGTGATGCTCGCGGTGCGCCTGGCGCTCGACGGCTGGCTGAAGGAAAACCTGCCCTATGCCGCGTTCTTCCCCGCGGTCATCGTATCGGCGTTCGTGTTCGGCCCGCGGATGGGGGTGCTGGCCGGGCTGACGACGGGGCTGCTCGGCTGGGGCCTATTTATGGAGCCGCGCTACACCTTCACCTTCACGACGCGCGCGGGCCTTGCGATCGGCTTCTATGCGCTGACGGTGACGATCCCGATCGTCCTCGTCCACTGGATGCAGCGCGCGAACCGGGCGCTGACGATCGAGCGGGAGAATAGCGAGCGGTTGGCGACGACCCGCGAACTGCTGTTCCGCGAATTGCAGCACCGCGTCTCGAACAATCTGCAGGTCGTCGCCGGGTTGCTGGCGCTGCAGAAGCGACGCGTACAGGACAAGGTCGCACGCGCCGCATTGGACGAATCGGCGCGGCGGCTGACCGTGATCGGCCGGATCAGCCGCCAGCTCTACGACCCGTCGGGCGACAGCCGGGACCTGGCCGCGTTCCTGGAACGCCTGGCCGAGGATGTGATCGACGCGAGCGGGCGCGGCGACATCATCTGCACCGTCGCCTGCGATGCCGGCATGACGCTCGCGCCCGACCAGGCGGTGCCGCTGGCGCTGGTCGTGGCGGAGGCGGTGTCGAACGCGATCGAGCATGGGCTGTCGAACAAGACCGGGCGGATCGACATCGTGGTCGCGCATGGTGACGCCACGACCGCGATCGAGGTCCGCGACGATGGCGGCACCTTGCCAGCCGATTTCGCGCTGGCTGGGCAGGACAGTCTGGGCCTGTCGATCGCGACGATGCTGGCGCGGCAGATCGGCGGGACGTTCACGCTGCACGGCGGGGCGACGACGGTCGCGCGGCTGACGATGCCGATCCGCGCCGACCCTGCACCCGCCCGGGCGGCGCGAGCCTAGCCCGCCGCCTTTCGCTCGCCATAAAGTGGCGGCAATAGACCATCATGCTGACCCGGCGATCCCGATATGCGATGCGCGCGATGCTGGTCCTGGCGGATGCGCCGGCGGGCGGTGCGCCGATCCCGATGACCCGGATCGCCGCCAGCGCCAACGTCCCGCGCAAGTTCCTGGAGATGATCCTGGCCGACCTGCGCGATGCCGGGCTGATCCACAGCCACCGCGGCAAGGCGGGCGGATATTGCCTGTCGCGCCCGACGCACCTGATTTCGCTCGGCGAGGTGATCCGCGTGATCGAGGGGCCGCTGGCGCTGATCCCCTGCGTCAGCCGCACCGCCTATCGCCGCTGCACCGATTGCGCGGACGAGGCGGGATGCGCGATCCGCCACGCGATGATGCGGGTTCGCGACGAGACCGCGCGGATATTGGACGGGACCAGTCTGGCCGATGCGGTCGCCGAGGATCTGGTGGCCGCCTGAAACCTTCTCCCTCTGGGAGAAGGTGGCCTCGCGAAGCGAGGTCGGATGAGGGGGAGCGGGACTCACGACCGAAGTCCCCCTCACCCTTCCACTGCTTCGCAGCGGGCCCCTTTCTCTCCCGCAAGGGGAGAGGGGTTCATCCCTACCCCCGCGCGCGCAGCGTATCCCGGATCTCGCGCAGCAGCGTCACGTCCGCCGGTTCCGCCGCGGCCTTCACTTCCGGCTTCGGCATCAGCTTGTTCACCGCGCGTATCAGCAGGAAGATGATGAAGGCGACGATCACGAAGTTCACCGCCGCGGTGATGAATGCGCCATAGCCGAACAGCGACACGCCCGCCTTTTTCAGCGCGGCATAGTCGGTCGATCCCGCCAGCGCGGGCGGCACCTTGCCCAGCACGACGAAGTAGCTGGAGAAGTCCAGCCCGCCGAAGATCTTCCCGATCACCGGCATGATGATGTCGTCGGTCAGCGACGATACGATCTTGCTGAACGCCGCGCCGATGATGACCGCGACGGCCAGGTCCAGCAC
>CAXTVB010000208.1:0-5255 GCA_964247555.1 uncultured Sphingomonas sp.
GCTTCGTCGGCATGAAGTCGCGCGGCATGTACGAGACGCCGGGCGGCACGATCTATCACCTCGCGCACCGGGGCATCGAACAGCTGACGCTCGACCGCGGCGCCGCGCACCTGAAGGACGAACTCGCGCCGCGCTATGCCGAGCTGATCTACAACGGCTTCTGGTTCTCGCCGGAGCGCGAGATGCTGCAGGCGGCGATCGATCACAGCCAGGAGAAGGTGTCGGGTACGGTTCGGCTCAAGCTGTACAAGGGCGGGGTGTATGTCGTCGGGCGGCAGTCGCCGAACTCGCTCTATTCGGAGAAGGTCGTGACGTTCGAGGACGATCAGGGCGCGTACGACCAGCGCGATGCGGCGGGGTTCATCAAGCTGAACGCGCTGCGGCTGCGGTTGTTGGGGCGGCGGGATCGGGAATGAGCGATCTTTCGTCATGCCGGGCTCGTCCCGGCATCCAGAGCCGCACGCGATGCCCTTGCGGCCCTGGATCCCGGGACAAGCCCGGGATGACGGAGTAGCGCGCCCATGACCCGCCCCCGTCGCGCCGCGCTCTACCTCCCCGCATCCAACCCGCGTGCGATCGCGAAGGCGCGGACGCTGGCGGCGGATGTGGTGATCCTCGACCTGGAGGATGCAGTCGCGCCCGAACAGAAGGCGGATGCGCGAGCGGCGGCGGTGGCGGCGATCCGCGAGGGCGGGTTCGGCGCGCGCGAACTGGTGGTGCGGGCGAATGCACTCGATACCGAGTGGGGGGCGGACGATCTCGCATCGCTCGCCGCGGCGAAACCCGATGCGATTCTCGCGCCGAAGATATCGACCGCCGCCGACGTCGCTACCTATGTCGACCGTGCGGGCGGCGTGCCGGTCTGGGCGATGGTCGAGACCGCGGGCGCGGTGCTGCGGCTCGACGCCATCGCCGCGGTGCCGGGGCTGGCGGCGTTGGTGATGGGGACGAACGACCTCGCCAAGGCGCTGCGCATGCGACCGGGGGCGGACCGGTTGCCGATGCACGGGTTCCTCGCGGCGACGGTCGCGGCGGCGCGGCTGCATGGTCGGATCGCGCTCGACGGGGTGTGGAACGCGATCGACGATGCCGAGGGGCTGGCGGCGGAATGCGCGCAGGCGGTGCGGTTCGGGTTCGACGGCAAGACGCTGATCCACCCAGGCCAGATCGACGCGTGCCTCGCCGCGTTCCGTCCTTCGGCGGACGAGATCGCTGCGGCTGAAGCGATCGTCGCCGCCTTCGCACAGCCCGAGGCGGCGGGGAAGGGTGCGATCCGGCACGCCGGCGGCATGGTCGAGCGGTTGCACCTGGCCGAGGCGGAGGCGTTGCTCGCACGAGCCGACGGATGAACGACCTGCCGATCCATGCGGTGCTGCCCGATCTGCTGGCGGCGCTGCGAGCGGGATCGAACGCGGTGCTGGTCGCGCCGCCGGGCGCGGGCAAGACGACCGCGGTCGCGCCCGCGCTGCTGGCCGAACCCTGGTGCACGGCCGAGATCCTGCTCCTATCCCCCCGCCGCCTCGCCGCACGCGCCGCCGCCGAGCGCATGGCGGCGACCGCGGGAGAGCCGGTCGGGCGGACAATCGGTTACGCGACCCGGCTCGACAGCAAGCGGTCGGCGGCGACGCGGATCACCGTGGTGACGGAAGGAATCTTCGTCGCCCGCATCCAGGCCGATCCGGAACTGGCGGGGGTTTCCGCCGTGCTGTTCGACGAGGTGCACGAACGGAGCCTCGACGGCGATTTCGGGCTGGCGCTGGCGCTGGATGCGCAAAGCTCGCTCCGGCCCGACCTGCGGCTGGTGGCGATGTCGGCGACGCTCGACGGATCGCGCTTCGCCGCGTTGATGGCCAATGACGGACGAAGCGCGCCTGTCATCGAGAGCGAAGGACGAAGCCATCCGCTGACGCTCGTCCATGTCGGGCGCGGGGCCGGGCGGATCGAGGACGATGTCGCCGCCGCGATCCGCCGGGCGCTGGCGGAAGGGGAGGGCGGGGTGCTCGCCTTCCTGCCCGGCGTGGCCGAGATCGAGCGCACGGCGGAGCGCTTGACCCTGCCCGAGGGCGTGGTGCTGCACCGGCTCCACGGCAGCCTCGACCCAGTCGCCCAGCGCGCGGCGATCGCGCCCGAGGCGCAGCGCAAGGTCGTGCTGGCGACGAGCATCGCGGAGACCAGCCTGACGCTGGCGGGCATCCGCATCGTCGTCGACTCGGGGCTCGCGCGTCGTCCGCGCTACGACCGGGCGGCGGGGATGACTCGGCTGGTGACCGAGCGGGCTTCGCAGGCGGCGGTCGTCCAGCGCGCGGGGCGCGCGGCGCGGCAGGGGCCTGGGGTGGCGTACCGGTTGTGGGAGGCGGCGGCGACCGCCGGGCTGCCGCGCTTCGATCCGCCCGAGATATTGGAGGCGGACCTGTCGGGGCTGGTCCTCGACGCGGCGTTGTGGGGGGTCGGCGATCCGCGCGATCTGGCCTGGCTCGACCCGCCGCCGTCCGCTGCGGTGGCGGAGGCGCGGACGCGGCTGGCGGTACTGGGCGCGATCGACGACGACGGACGGCCGACCGCGCACGGCCGGGCGATCGCCGCGCTGCCGATGCCGCCGCGGATCGCGCACATGCTGGTGCGCGCGGGGGAGATGGGACTGGCGCGGGTGGCGGCGGAGGTCGCGGTGTTGCTCGGCGAGCGTGGGCTGGGCGGGACCGATGTCGATCTGGAGGCGCGTGTGCGGCGCTGGCGCGGGGAGCGGGGCGCGAAGGCCGAAGCGGCGCGGGGGCTGGCGGCGCGGTGGGCACTTCTTGCTTCCCCTCCCGCAAGCGGGAGGGGATTGAGGGGTGGGCGCTCGCTCCCACCGGGCGATGCCCTTGCGGTGAATGAGCGCGCCTCGATCGCTGCACACGCGGAGAGCGAGCGCCCACCCCCGGCCCCTCCCGTAAACGGGAGGGGAGAAGTGAGTGTGGCCATCGCACTCGCCTTCCCCGACCGCGTTGCCCGTCGCCGCGACGGCACCGGCGAGGCGTGGGTGTCCGTCGGCGGGCGTGGCTTCCGTCTCGATCCGACGTCCTCCCTCGCCAGCGCGAGCTGGCTCGCGGTCGCTGACATCTCGGGTAGTGCCTCGGGCGCGCGCATCCTCGGCGCGGCGGCGATCGACGAGGAGACCGTCGAGACGGTGTTCGCGGATCGCATCGAAACCGCGCGTACGCTCGCCTTCGATCCCGCGACCGGAGCGGTCGAGGCGCTCCGCGAACGCCGGCTCGGCGCGATTCGGTTGTCGTCGGGCCCCGATCCCACCGCGGATCGCGCGGCGCTGGCGGCGGCGCTGGTCGAGGGGGTGCGTGCGCACGGGCTGGCCCTGCTGCCATGGGACGATGGGGCGACGACGCTCCGGACGCGCGCGGCCTTTGCGGGGGTGGCGCTGGACGATGCCACCCTGCTCGCCCGGCTCGACGAATGGCTGCCGTCGATCGTCGCGGGCAAGCGGCGGCTATCGGCGATCCCCGCCGGTGCGCTGGCGGAGGCGTTGCGCGGCCTGATAGGCTGGGACGCGCTGCGCACGATCGACCGGCTTGCGCCCGCCGACTTCACAAGTCCCGCGGGGAGCCGGCATGCGATCGATTACGGCGCCGATGGCGGCCCTCGCGTCGCGCTTCGCGTGCAGGCGCTGTTCGGGCTCGCCACGCACCCGGTCGTCGGCGAGACGCGCACGCCGCTGGTGCTGTCGCTGACCTCGCCCGCCGGCCGCCCGATCCAGACGACGCGCGACCTGCCGGGCTTCTGGGCGGGCAGCTGGGCGGCGGTCGCGAAGGAGATGCGCGGCCGCTACCCGCGGCATCCCTGGCCCGACGATCCCGCCTCCGCATCGGCGACGCTTCGGACCAAAAATGCGGATGCACGCGCGCGCGGATCGGGGTAAGGGACGGGTATGCCTACCGCCCGCATCTTCCAGCGCCCCAAGAATTCCATGTCCTCCGGCCGTGCGATGACCGACCGCTGGCAGCTCGAATTCGAGCCGTCCGAAGCGAAACGCCCCGACCCGCTGACCGGCTGGGCCGGCAGCGGCGACACGCGCGACCAGCTGCGATTGCGCTTCCCGACGTGCGAGGCGGCGATCGCCTATTGCGAGCGCGAGGGGCTGGCGTTCAGCGTCGTACCGGCGCCGGAGAAGACGCTGAAGCTGCAGGCCTATGCGGATAATTTCAAATAGGGTTCGCTCGTGCTCCTGCGAACGCAGGAGCCCAGGGTTCCAAGCCGGACCTGTGTGACCCTGGGCTCCTGCGTTCGCAGGAGCACGGTGGTCAGACGATCCCGCCCGCCAGCAGCAGCAACACCTTCGCATCCACCGCCACCCCCGCCGCGCGCCGGGTCGCCACGAACGCCGCCACTTCCGCCAGCGGGACGCGGTGAACGGCAATATCCTCGTCATCGACTCCGCCGCCGTCGCCGACCTTCGTCAAGCCGGTCGCGCGCACCAGCGTGAACGCTTCCGACGTCAGGCCCGGCGAGGAATGGAACAGCCCCAGCGATTCGATTTGGTCCGCGCGGTAGCCCGTCTCCTCCTCCAGCTCGCGCGCCGCGGCGGTCTCGATCGGTTCGCCGGCCGTCTCGTCCCCCACCAGCCCCGCAGGCAGTTCCAAGCAGCGGCAGCCGATCGGCACCCGGTACTGCTCGACCAGCAGCACCGCATCACCGTCGATCGCCAGGATCACCGCGGCGGCGATGCCACGGGTGCGCACTGCATATTCCCACTTGCCCTCGGTCTCGACCGCGATGAAGCGGCCGGTCCAGACGGTCTCGCTCACAATTCGATGAGCCGGTCGGGCAGTTCGTTGGGATCGGTGCCTGTATGCGGGAAATGCTCGGCCAGCACGGTGCCGACGCGGGCGATCGCGGCGACCATCGCGTCGGCGGTGCGTCCGTCCTTCAGCGCGTCGACGAGCGCATGCATCGCCTCGCCCCAGGCGGTGGCGGGAACCTTCGCCAGCACCGCGGCATCCGTCACGATCTCCGCCCGGCGTTCGGCGAGCGAGACGTAGAGCAGTACGCCAGTGCGCGTGGCGGTACGCGCCTCGATCGCGGTCCGGAACAGCAGGACCGCGCGCGCCCGCACCCGCCGCGTCTTGGTCGCGCCCGGTGTCAGCGCCATCCGGACGCCCAGCGGCTTCGTCGCGTAATGCAGCAACAGATACGCGGCCGCGAGCAGGATCAGCACGCCGCTGAACAACGCGCCCATCGACCAGCCGTCGCCCCAACCGCCATAGACC
>CAXTVB010000209.1:0-5250 GCA_964247555.1 uncultured Sphingomonas sp.
GTGTAGCTTCCGACGGGGGTGTCCTTGCCATCCTTGCCGGACGAGATCGTCGACGCGGCGACCAGATGCTGGCCGCGATAGACGAACGCCTGTTGCGTCGCCAGGCTGATCACGATGCTGACCGGTTCCGCGCTGCCGGTGTCGTTCCAGACATATTGGTTCGCGGTCAATGCGGCGGCCTGGGCTTCCACCGCGACGCCGTCGTTCGTCGCGGCGAATGCGGTCGTCGGCAGCGCCATCGCCGCCAGCAGGCCGATCCCGATCGCCAGTGAAAAGCGTGCCATGGACCTGTCCTTCTCGCATGGGGCGAATCGTCGATCGTCCCATCGTCGGCTCAACGCACGACGCGCCTCCGGGTGCCATTGGCGACGAAGCGTTCGACGAATGCGGCGAATGTGCGGAACTGCGCCGCAAATGGTCGAGAAGACGGCGGAAAGTTCAGCCTTGCCGCGCTATATCGGGGACGGGGGTTCAACCGGCTTTCGGGAATTTCGATGATCGATCATGATGCGGTGCGCTCGCGGCGCGCCTTGCTGCGCAACGGTCTGACGTTGACGGGCGCGGTGCTGGTGTCGGGGACGGTATCCGCCGCCGACCGGATCACGGCCCGCGATCTCCGCCCGCTGTCGCAACCGCCGATCCCCAATGCCGCGCCGGTGCATCCGATCGCGATGACATCGCCGCGCGTCGTCCGTCCCGAGCTGTTCCGTCGCGCGCTGGCTGCGCTCGACCGCCACGGCAACGCCATCCAGCACCGCGACCGGATCGCCATCGCCGACTTCACCGCCTCTTCGGCGCAGGCGCGGTTCCATCTCGTCGATCTGCAGAATGGCCGCAGCACGTCCTTCCTGGTCGCGCATGGCAGCGGATCGGACCCGACGCATACCGGTTTCCTGAAGCGCTTCTCGAACGATCCCGGCTCGAACGCCTCGTCGGAAGGCAGTTTCCTGACCGCGGACTATTATGTCGGCAAGCACGGCCGGTCGCAGCGGCTGATCGGGCTCGATGTCACCAACAGCAACGCGCTGTCGCGCGCGATCGTCGTGCATTCGGCCTGGTATTCGAACCCCGACATGCTGCGCACCCACGGGATGCTCGGCCGCAGCCAGGGCTGCTTCGCGGTCGGCGAGGGCGATCTGGATCAGGTGTTCGCGCGGCTGGGCGCGGGTCGGATGATCTTTTCCGCCAAGGCCTGACCGCGGCGGACCCAGCCGACCGTCGCCGACCATAGAAGCGCGTCGATCCCGGCATAACCGAGCCCCAGATGATCGGGCCGGATCGCCATCACGTCGCGCAACCGCACATTGCCCGTCCGAAGCGCGGCGCGCCCGATCCTGGCCCAGCGCAGCGCGGTCTCCCACCGGATCAGCCGGAGATCGGCGGCATCGGGCGCGTGCCGGGCCACGAACGCCGCCTGTAACGTGGCGATCGCATCGCCGAGCCGCCACAAGGTCGCGCGATCGTGTACGGGCGCGCGCCCCATATTGTGACGGACCAGCAGCGTGGCGATGGCATCGGCGCCGTCACCCAGGATCGAGCGGTGAGCTTCGGCCAGGATGCGCCGCGCGCTATCGTGCATCGCGGTCGTGTAGCGTTTGGACATGCCGCCTGCATGCTGCCGATAGGCCAGCAGCACGTCGTCGATCCGCGCCAGCCGTCCCATCGCCTGGATGCGGTGGTACAGGTCGAAATCCTCCGCACAGGACAGATCGGGCCGGGTGAAGGGCGATAGCGCGCGCGCCGCATCGCCGCGCATCATCACCGACGACCAGACCAGCGGGTTCTCGATCCACGACAGCCATGTCACCAGCGCCGGCGTGGTCAGTGGGGCATAGGTCGGCGGCCGCAGGACATCGTCGTACAGATTGTCGGCATTGGCGCCGACCAGTGCCACGTCGGAATGCGCCTGCAGATACGCGACCTGCCGGGCGAGGCGATCGGGCCGGCAGATATCGTCCTGGTCCAGCCCGGCGATGTACCGGCCCCGCGCCTCCGCCACGGCGCGGTTCCGCGCGTTCACCGGCCCGCCATTCTGCGCGAGCGCGATCAGCCGGACGCGGGGATCGGGCCAGGCCGCGACGACATCGCGCGTCTCGTCGCTCGAGCAATCGTCGACGACCAGCAGCTCGAAATCGCCGAAGCTCTGGGCGGATACGGCGGCGAGCGTCGGCGGCAGCAGGACGACGCCATTATACGCCGCCATGACGATGCTGACGGTCGGGTCGGTGGACGAAGGGACGGTCGGGATGGTCACGCGGCGGCGCGCGCCTCCTGGCGCAGCACCTGGTCGACGATCATCGACCCGACCGCATTCTGCCACAGCCACAGTCCGTTCGCCTGCCCGCTGAAGCTGGCCTCCCCGCCAAGCGGACCCCAGGGCACGAACCCGGCGGCGAGGCCCAGGCCGTACAGGCCGGGGATCGGCGTGCCGTCCGCGGCGCGGACACGGCATTGCGGGTCGACCATCGCCCCTTCCCCCGCCGCGGCGAGCGCGATCGGCGTGCCGTCCTCGGCATGGACGGGCAGCGCGTGCGGGCGGTAGCCGAGCGCGGCGACGACCAGGTCGGCGTCCTGCACCACCGCGCGCGCGGCGGCATCGTCGTCCCCGGCGATCCGGTGCAGCGCGACGCGCGGATCGGGCGTCCGACCGTCGACCGCCAGCATGCGCAGGACGAGATCGCGCGCCTCTAGCCGAAATCCGGCCAGGCGGTAGACGAAGCCCGAGACGGGGCAGATGTCGCCCAGTCCGAAATCGGTGAAGCCTTCCGCCAGCGCGGCCTCCGCCGACGGATAGAAG
This sequence comes from uncultured Sphingomonas sp., assembly GCA_964247555.1. GTDB lineage: Bacteria > Pseudomonadota > Alphaproteobacteria > Sphingomonadales > Sphingomonadaceae > Sphingomonas. Next base: position 2,798 of record CAXTVB010000209.1, read on the forward strand.
GGGCGCAAGGGGCGGCGGTGCAGCAGGGTGATCGCACCCGTGCCCAGCGGCAGCGCGGGGCCGCCCTTCAGCAGCAGTGCGACCGTCGTCAGCGCGCTTGTCGATCCGCCGATCACCGCGATGCGCGGCGCACGGTGGCGGGCGACCAGATCGGCGACGCGTGCGAAACCGCCGATCGACAGGACGTCGTCGGACTGCAGCAGCCGTCCGTCCGCCAGGTCGATCAGCGGCGCGCCGGCGACCCGTTGCATCGACAGACGGTCGATCGGCTGGTGACCGCCGGTGGCGATGACGACGTTGTGCGCCAGCTGGTCGCATTCGCGTCCGTCGACCGATCGCTTCAATCGGACGTTCCACAGGCCGTCGCCGCGGCGTTCGACGCGCAGCGCGACGTGCCCGGTCAGGATGTCGCCCCCGGCATCGCGGACGATATCGGTCAGCGCCACGCCGGTTGCGCGGAGGAACGGTCCGATCTCGACCAGGGGCACGCCCAGCGCGCCGCAATGCGCCGCGACGCCGCGCGCCGCGGGATGATCGACCAGCGCGGCGATCGCGGGGTGAGGGTTGCCCTCCACCGCGGTCAGGAACGTCTGCGCGGTGGAGTCCGAATTGATCGCATATTGACCCAGTCGCCCGCCGCCGATCGCATCGTCGCGCTCCACCACGACCAGGCCTGCGTGCGCCAGATCGGCCAGCCGGCCCTGCTTCGCCGCGGCGGTCAGCAACGCGGTGCCCGCCGGGCCGCCGCCGACGATGACCAGTCCGGCGATCCGCGACGCGGCAACCGTGGCGGCGGGGCGCGTGCCGACCTGCGCGACCGCGTGGTGCAGCGCGGACGTCACGCGCGCGACATCGTCGACCGACATCGTATCGGTGATCGGCAGCGAGAGCATGCGTGCCGCGACATCGTCCGCGACCGGGGTCGGTTCGATGATCGCGGTGCGGCGGAACCAGGGCTGCTGGCCCAGATGCGGGCTGAAATAACGGCCCGAGCCTATCTGCATCGCCGCCAGTGCGGCCTCGACGGCGTCCCGGCGGTCGGCGACGGCCTCGGGCAGCAGCACGGGCATGAACTGCATCGCACGGCGCCGACCGGCGACCTGCTGGACGACCAGATCGCCCAGCCGCGCGCGGTAGGTCGCCTCCAGCAGCGCACGGTGGTCGGCGACCGTATCGATACCGTCCAGCTTCGCGCGTGCCAGGACGGCGATGATCTCGGGCAGTTTGGCGTTGATGCCGGGCAACGTCGCGCTGCGCCCGCCCTCGAACCCGAAATTGGTCATCGCGCGCAGCCGGGCGATCTTCGCGGCATCGGCGCTATGGATAAGGCCACCCTCGGCGACCGCGAAGGTCTTCGTCGCGTGCATCGAATGGACCACCGCGAACGGTGCGTCGGACCCGAACCCCGTGCCGTCGTCCGCGATCGTCCCGAGCGACGCGGCGGCGTCCACGACGACGCCGACGCCGTAATCGCGGGTGTAGCGGCGATACCGGTCCAGATCGATCGCGTTGCCGAAGGTCGCATAGGGGATGACGACGCCGATCCGTGCGCCGTGCCGGCGCAGCAGCCGCTCCTCCTCCGCCGCGGCCGCACCCCAATCGTCGGGGTCGATATCGCAGATCAGCGGGGTGAGCCCCGCCCATGCCGCCGCCTGCGCGGTGGCGGCGAAGGTCAATGCGGGCATCAGCGCCAGCGTGCCGGGTTTGGGATCGAGCCCGGTGGCCTCGCGGATCGCGATCATCAGTCCCAAAGTGGCGTTGGCGACCGCCAGGCACGCGCCGCGCCCGCCGAACAATTGCGCCGTGGCCGCGGCTTCGAACGCCCGCACTTCGGGACCGCCGTTGCTGTAGATGCCCGACGCCTCGATCCGCCGGAGTGCTGCGACATGGTCGCTCAGCCGGGGCGGATTGGGCGCGATCAGGGGCAGCGGTTTCGGCATCGATATTCCATATGCGGCGCAAGGACCGCAGCCTTATGGAATATGGCCCCCTAAAAAGGGGTTACGGCGCCGTCGGCCTTCGCCGTATACCAACGGCCGCGGCGCGACCGCACGCTCCGGCCTCAGCCGGCGGCGATGCGTACGATCGGCATCGGCATCGGCATCCGCGACCCGGGATCGTCGACCATGTCGACGTCGCCGTCGATCCGCCGGCGATAGGCGTCCGCCATCTGCACGTGGATCGCCCCGATGCTGCGATCGCTCGCGCGTTCCGCCCTGGCCCGGCAGTCGCGTTCGCGACGCAGATAATATGCCATGTCGTTGGACTCGAACATCACGCGCCTCCGGATCGACCATCGCCGAGGCTTCGATTGCTACGCCAACGACTCGTACCGGCAACATGATGGATCAAGGTCGTGCGGTTTCGTGCACCGGGAGAACGGGGCACGGCGAGAGGCTGGTGCTGCCGGTGAGGATTGAACTCACGACCTCAGCCTTACCAAGGATGCGCTC
>CAXTVB010000210.1:0-5154 GCA_964247555.1 uncultured Sphingomonas sp.
GCCCGCTATGATGCGCCTCGCGCTCAAATTCGCCGGCAAGCCGAAGCCCGCGGGAGCGGCCGCCTGAACCGTTTCGCCCGCGCCGGCATCCTGCTGGCGACGATCGCGGGCCTGGCCCTCGCGGTCTGGACGATCGGCGCGACCGGGCTCGGCGCGATCGTCTCGGTCGCGCGGCGGCTCGGGGTGGGCGGGTTCATCCTCTATTGCGGCTATTCGCTGGGGGTATTCGTGCTTCTGGGCGCGGCATGGTGGGCAGCGGCCCCCGGCGAGCGGGCGCGCCGGATCGGGCTGTTCACCTGGGCGCGGCTGATCCGCGAGGCGGCATCCGACCTTCTGCCCTTCTCGCAGATCGGCGGGATCGTCGTCGCGACGCGGATGCTGGGCGATGCCGGCGTGCCGCGGCCGCGGGTCTACGCATCCATGATCGCGGACATGACGACCGAGATGGCGAGCCAGGTCGTGTTCTCGCTGTTCGGGGTGGCGCTCGTCATATCACTGCTGCTCGACGGCGGCGCGGCGGTCTCGCTGCGTATTCCGCTGGCCATCGGGGCTGCGATCATGGTCGCCCTCATGATGGCGTTCGCCGCCGCGCAGCGCTGGGTGCTGCCGCTGGCCGGGCGGATCGCGCAGCGCGTCGTGCCGGGGTCCGACGCCGTGACCAGGGAGGTCACCATGGCGCTGAACGCCACCTATGACCGGCATGCACGGATCGTGCTGGCGTTCGTCCTCAATCTGCTTGGCTGGATCGGCAGCGCGGCGGGCGCATGGGTCGTGCTGCGGCTCATGCAGGTGCCGGTGTCGATCTGGACCGCCTTGTCGATCGAAAGCGTGATCTTCATCTTGCGGAGCGCCGCATTCGCGGTGCCGGGCGGGATCGGCGTACAGGAGGCGGGTTATGCGCTGGTAGCGCCGCTGTTCGGCCTGCCGCCGGAGTCGGCGCTGGCGCTGGCGCTGGCCAAGCGCGCGCGCGATCTGGCGATCGGCATCCCCACGCTGCTGCTGTGGCAGGCGACCGAGACGCGCGCGGTGGCGCTGGGCGCGCGCTGACGGCGGCCTTGCAATTGCCGCGGGCCTCCGGAATGGAGGCGAGCAAGGAGAGGCCATGTCGTCCACCATCGAGGAACTCGAACGTCGCCGCGAGGCCGCCCGGATGGGTGGCGGCGAGAAGCGGATCGCCGCGCAGCACGCCAAGGGCAAGCTGACCGCGCGCGAGCGGCTGGACGTGTTGCTCGACGAAGGGTCGTTCGAGGAACTCGACATGTTCGTCGAGCACAACTGCGTCGATTTCGGCATGCCGTCGCAGGTCTTTCCGGGTGACGGTGTCGTCACCGGATCGGGCACGATCAACGGCCGGCTGATGTTCGTGTTCAGCCAGGATTTCACGGTCTTCGGCGGGTCGCTCAGCGAACGCCATGCGCAGAAGATCTGCAAGGTCATGGACATGGCGCTGAAGGTCGGCGCGCCGGTCATCGGGTTGAACGACTCGGGCGGAGCGCGCATCCAGGAAGGCGTGGCGTCGCTCGGCGGCTATGCCGAGGTGTTCCAACGCAACGTGCTCGCCTCGGGCGTCGTGCCGCAGCTTTCGCTCATCATGGGGCCGTGCGCGGGCGGGGCGGTGTATTCGCCGGCGATGACCGACTTCATCTTCATGGTGAAGGATTCCAGCTACATGTTCGTCACCGGCCCCGACGTGGTGAAGACGGTCACCAACGAGGTCGTGACGCAGGAGGCGCTGGGCGGTGCGGTCACGCACACCACGAAGACCAGCGTGGCGGACAATGCGTTCGAGAACGATATCGAGGCGCTGCTCGCGGCGCGGGACTTCATCGATTTCCTGCCCGCGTCGAACCGAGCCAAGAACGGGGGCGGCGTGCCCGAACGGCCGACCGCGGACGATTGGGACCGGATCGAAGAGAGCCTCGACACGCTGATCCCGGCAAACGCCAATCAGCCCTACGACATGCACGAACTAATCCGGAAGGTCGTGGACGAGGGCGATTTCTTCGAGACGCAGCCGGCGCATGCGGGCAACATCATCACCGGCTTCGGCCGGATCGAGGGGCGGACGGTCGGTTTCGTCGCGAACCAACCGATGGTGCTGGCAGGCGTGCTCGACATCAATTCGTCGAAGAAGGCGGCGCGGTTCGTGCGTTTCTGCGACGCATTCGACATCCCGATCGTGACCTTCGTCGATGTCCCCGGCTTCCTGCCAGGCACGAGCCAAGAGCATAACGGCATCATCAAGCACGGCGCGAAGCTGCTGTTCGCCTATGCCGAGGCGACCGTGCCGAAGATAACCGTCATCACGCGCAAGGCGTATGGCGGCGCGTACGACGTGATGGCGTCGAAGCATCTGCGCGGCGACCTGAACTATGCGTGGCCGACCGCGGAGATCGCGGTGATGGGTGCGAAGGGCGCGGTCGAGATCATCTTCCGCGGCAGGACCGCCGACGAAATCGCCGAGCGCACCGCGGAATATGAGGCGCGCTTCGCCAATCCGTTCGTCGCGGCGTCGAAGGGCTTCATCGACGAGGTCATCCAGCCGCACTCCACGCGCCGCCGGATTGCGCTGGGCTTGCGCATGCTACGCGGCAAGGTGCTGGAGAATCCGTGGAAGAAGCATGACAATATTCCGTTGTGACGAACATCGCAGCAACGTTGCGCTCCTCGTGCATGAACATTACCATGTCATGTGAAGGAGTCGAGACATGCAGACCGAACGCGTGACGTTTCTGACTACCTCCGATCACAAGGCCGCGCTCGATGCCTTCGCGTCCGATAACGGCATATCGACGGGGCATGTCGTCCGCGAAGCGACGTCCCGATACATTGCCGAGGGCAGCAGGAGCGAAGAGGCCGAGCTTTCCGCGCTGGTTCGCGAATTGAACGATGCGGTTCCCCGGATGCGGGCTGACATCCACGACGCCATTGCGACTATCGAAAGGGCGAACACGATCGTCGATCGCGTTCTGGCCGACGAAAATTTCAAACGATGAGCTTCATGGGGGATACCGTGAAGGCAATCCGCAATGTCTTGCTGTTGCAGGAAGATGTGCGGCTGCTCAAAGATGCCGCACAAACGCAGAGCCAGCGTTTGGCGAGTCTCGCCGAGGCGCATGGCGACCTGCGCGATCGCGTGTCGCGGATCGAGGGCGTGATCGAAGGGGCGGCGATGGCGGCCGGGCGACAGCAGCGGAGGATCGAGGAATGATCGCTTTCCTCCTCCTTCAGGCCGCAACGCCCGCCACCGCACCCGCGTGGAAACTCACCGATCGCACCAGCGCCGCCGGTATCCGCAGCGTCTCCGCGTCGGTGATCGGCAGCGACGGGCTGTCGCGGTTCGTGGTGAAATGCGACGTCGCGCAGGAACCGATCGTGTCGGTGCAGTTCATCCAGCCGACATCGTTCGGCACCGGCGCGGACAAGCCGGTCGCGGTGCGGTTCGACGGCGGCGTCGCCTCCACCTATAATTGGCACCCGTCGGGCAACGGCATCTATGCCAGCGATCCGGAGGCGGTGACCGCGCTCACCCAGTTCCTCGTGAAGGCGAAGACGGTGCGTGTCGAGACGACAAATGCGGCGAATTTCGCGGTGCAGGCGACCTTCGCCGCGCCGACCGGCGATGCGATGATCCGCACGGTGCTCGACGCCTGCCACTACACGCTGGGCGTCGTGCCACCCGCCCCGCCGCCACCGAAGGACGCGCAGTGACGATCGGCCGCCTGAACCATGTCGGCGTCGCGACGCCGTCGATCGAACGATCGGTCGAAACCTACCGCACGCTCCTCGGCGCGATCGCGATCGGCGAACCGTTCGACCTGCCCGCGCAGGGGGTGAAAGTGTGTTTCATCGATACGCCCAATACGCAGATCGAACTGATCCAGCCCTATGACGACACCTCGCCGATCGCTGGGTTCCTGAAGAAGAACCCGGCGGGCGGGCAGCATCACGTGTGTTTCGAGGTGCCCGATATCGACGCCGCGGTCGCCGATCTGACGGCGAAGGGTGCGACAGTGCTTGGCAAGCCGCGGATCGGGGCGCACGGGACGCCGATCATATTCGTGCATCCCAAGGATTTCGGCGGGATGCTGGTCGAGTTGATGGAGACGCCGAAACAGGCGCATTAGCCGGACCTTGCGCATACGACGCGTGGACGGCCGTGGAGAGATACGATGCCAGAATACCAGCACATCCTGACCGAGCGGCGTGGCGACGTGCTGGTGCTCACGCTCAACCGGCCCGATCGGCTGAATGCCGCGCCGCCTGCCATGTTCGAGGCGCTGCGCGCCGCGCTGACCGATCTGGATGGTGCGCGCGCGGTGCTGGTGACGGGGGCGGGTCGCGCCTTCTGCTCCGGCGCGGATGTCGGCGGCGGGGCGCTGGGTAGCGACAATCCCGGCGAGACGACGTTCGCGGCGCTGACGAACAGCTACAACCCGACGATCGCGGCGATCGCGGCGCTGTCGGTTCCCATCGTCAGCGCGGTGCGCGGGCCGGCGGCCGGGATCGGCTGCAGCCTCGCGCTCGCGGCGGATTTCTGCGTGGCGTCGGACACCGCCTATTTCCTGCAGGCGTTCGTCAACATCGGTCTCGTCCCGGACGGCGGCGCGTCGTGGATGCTGCCGCGGCTGATCGGGCGGGCGCGGGCGACCGAGATGATGTTGTTGGGCGAGAAGGTGCCGGCGGCGAAGGCGCTCGATTGGGGTATGATCCACAAGGTCGTGGCGGACGACGTGCTCGACGACGCGGCGTTCGCGCTGGCGGAGCGGCTGGCGGCGGGTCCCACGATCGCGCTCGGGCTGATGCGACGGGGGCTCGCGGCGGCGCTGGAAAGCGACTATGCGGCGGCGATGGCGATCGAGGCCGAAAACCAGCGCACCGCGCGCGGCTCCGGCGACAGCCGCGAAGGCGGAATGGCCTTTCTGGAAAAGCGCAAACCCGCGTTTCGCGGCGCGTGATGGCGACGATCGAGACCAACGTCGGCGAGGATGCGGGCGCGGCACCGAACGCGCGCGACCTGCCCGAACCGTCCACACATCCGACGCTGGCAAAATGGGAAGCGGCGGCGGCGAAGGAGGTGAAGGGCGCGGACCTGACCTGGCACACGCCCGAAGGCATCGACGTCAAGCCGCTCTACACTGCGGAGGACGTGCG
>CAXTVB010000211.1:0-5120 GCA_964247555.1 uncultured Sphingomonas sp.
GACGGATGCCGTACCAACCGAGGACGATCCATGCCGCGCCCGCAACGCTATGCCCGACACCACCCGGCCCCGGCGCACCGTGCCATGCGTCCCGCCACGCCGTCGTTACGGATCGCGGATCAAGGTGCCCCGTCGCCGGTGACCGACATGGCGCACGCGCGGGCGCTTCAGCAGCGGCTAATCCACCGCTTCGAACGGGGCGAACTCGAATTGCCCGCGGTGCGTCGGTATCCGCCCTCGGTCCGGCTGACGCTACTGCTCGGCGCGACCGCCAGCCTGTGGTGGAGCCTCTACGTCCTCTCGCGCGTCGCGCTGGGCTAATCGGCGGATGCTCGTCGAACGCGCCTGGAGGGACATGAAGGATGCGATCGTCGCCATGACCGGATGGTCGCGCGACGGCCTCCATGTTTCACTGGGGCTCGCGCTGTTCCTCGCGATCGCCATGCTGACGCGCGCACGCACGGGCAGTCTGCGCGGCTGGGCGATCGTGCTCGCGATCGAACTGGTCAACGAAGCGCTCGACCTGGGCAACGACGTCATCGCCTCGGGCGTGCCGCGCTGGGGCGAAAGCTGCCACGATATCGTCTACACGATGACGCTGCCGACGCTGGTCCTAATGTGGACGCACGCGCTGTTCGCCCTGAAGGACTATCGCCGCGTCCCCCGGCGTCGCGCGCTGCGCGTATAACGCGCAGGCATGCGGGCCGTGATCGTCCCTTCGCGCGGGCGTAAGGGCCGCGCCGGACGAACCCGCGCAGCCCTCGGCACCTACCAGCCGGCGAATACGCCGCGCACCGCGTCGCGCAGCACATAGACGCCGCCCAGCCCCGCACCGGCGGTGTTGAACACGGTCGGATGGAGCCCGTCATTGGTCGCCGCGTCGCTCGTCGCACCGATGTTGGTGAGGTGCGTGGAGCCCTCGCCGGCCCGCCACAGACCGCCGTCGCGCACGGTCTCCACCGCATCCGCCGCCTCGAACACGCTATCGATACCCCCGATCCCGCCGCGCAGGAGCGCGTTGAACTGCGACCGCATCGACGAAGCGCCGCCGGTGAACGCCCCCGCCGGGGTGGCGAAGGCCGTCTGGTTGGCGGACGTCTTCCACGCATCGGTCGAGCTGGTGCGCGGGGTCAGGGTTGACCAGACGATTCTGACCCCCGGCACCGCGGTCTTGAACCCCGCCGCGATCGCCGCGACGTCGCTCGCAAGCTGCGCCGCGGTGCGGGCCGCGGAGATGTCGTTGACCGACCAGTCGCAGAATATATGCGTCACCCCGATCCTGCCGAGCAGTGCCGCGCGCCGGGTGAAACTGGCGGGCAGGTTGTTCTGCGCCGACGTTCCCGCGATGCCGAGGTTGATGACCGGATACCTGCCGGCGCACGCTTTGCCGAAATAGCCGAGATTGCCATGGCCCGTCGCGGCCGCATCGTAGACGTCGGTCGCGCCCATGACGATGCTGTCGCCGACCGCGGCGAACGCCTTGGCGACGGGTACTCCGACGAACCCCGTCGCCTTGACCGCGGCGGGGCCATAGCCGCGACGCGTCGTGGTCGCGGCGGCGTTGACGATCGCGGCGCCCGCGGTCCGGTCGACCCCGGTGGAGAAATCCGCGGCCTCGCCCAGGCTGCTGCCGCCGCTCGCCTGCAATAGATAGTTCTGCGGCCATCTGCCGCCGGCCGCGACGGAGACATAGGTCCGCACCCAATACAAAGCACCCGCGGGGATCGGGACGACCAACGTCGCCTCGTCGCTTGCCGTCAGGTTCGCCGGCCCGGTCGCGGGAATGACGATCGACGCTGCGCCGCCGAAGTTCAACGGCGTTACGGTTCCCGCGGGATATTCGATCGCTGCCGTCACCGTAACGGGATTATATCCATCCTGCTCGCTCGTCGTATTGGCGAACCAATTGGCGAAATAGGCCCGCAGCTTCGTCACCGTCGCGCCAGTTTCGTTGTAGCTGCCGATCCGGCTATTGCTGTCGGTATCGATGCCATCCGATCCGGCATAGCCGTTGAAGCCTGGCTGATTGTACCGGCTGCCCATCAGGAGCGAGGGCGGCGGCGCGGCATCGTCGTTGAGGATGAGGCCGGTCGCGCTGATCGTGGCGAGCGGCACCGAGGCGGTGACCGTGACGGTATAGCCTTCGTCGGGTTCGAACGCGGTGTCGCCCGCAAATCCGAAGACGATCGTCTTGCTCGTCTCGCCGGCGGCGAACGTACCGCCGCCCGACGGGAAGACGCCGCCGGCGAAATCGTTCGCGCTTGCCGGACTGGCACCGCTACCCGTGACCGACCACGCGAACGCGACCGGGCCCGCCGCGCCGTTGCGCGCCAGGGTCAGCGTGCAGGCGACGACGTTCCCGTTTTCATTGCCTTCCGCGGCCGGCGAAGCGCCCGCCAATGACAGAATGGGGGTGGCGATTGCCGCCCCGCTGCCCAGATTGGTGATACCCATGCTTACCACTCCCGTGCGGAAAAGGACTGGCCCTGCACCGCGCCGAACAGCGACACCGCGGATATCGGCACGCCGCTGGCGGGACATTCGTAAAGCTGCCCCGGCGCGATCCGCAGCGCAGGCTGGTCTGCCCGCGCGATGCCGACACTGCTGATCCAAAGATCGGCGCTCGAAACATTCTGCACGAAGAACCCGCGTCGCGCGGGGTTGGCGGGCGCCAGCTCCTGCGCGGTGCCCGCCGTCACCAAATTGCCTGATCGGTCGGTGTACACGACACCTTGTCCGCGCGCGATGACGGGGAACGGATGCGTGTCGTCCACGCCGACCGCCGGTGCACCGGGCGCGCCGAAGCTGACGGCGATCCGCGGAACATAGCCTGCGGGCGCAAAGACTGTGGGATCGATCATGGTGATTCTCCTGCCTGGTTAAAACCGTTCCCTCTTTGTTCCCATAAGATCGCTGTAGGACAGCACTTTCTGCATCTCGATGTCCAAAACCACCCGCTCCTTTTCCCGCGCTTCAACCTGCCCTTGCCCTGACATGGCGAATTGCTGCATGGTTCAATCGGACGGGGGATGATGATGGACATGAAGCCGATACTTGCGTTGGCCCTTGCGGCATTGTCCGCCAGCACGGTGCTGCCCACGATCCCGGTTGCGGCCCGCCAGGCAGCACCGCCGCGGGCCGCCGTGTCGCCTGAAACCGTCCGCCGCGCGGATTATGCACTCGGGGCCGGCGACAAGCTGCGCATCACCGTCTTCGGCGAGGACGAAATGACCGGCGAATATTCGGTGACCGGAGGCGGCACGATCGCCTTCCCGCTGATCGGCGATATCCCTGCTGTCGGTCGCACGCTCGGCGATGTGCAGGAGGCGATCCGCGCCAAGCTCGCCGCGGGTTATATCAAGGATCCTCGGGTCGCGGTCGAGGTTCTGGAATATCGGACCTTCTACATTCTGGGTGAGGTCAACAAACCAGGGGAATATCCGTACCGCGCGAGCCTGACCCTCGACCAGGCGGTCGCGACCGCCGGCGGCTATACCTACCGGGCGAATAAAAAGCGGTTTGCGATCACGCACGCAGCCGATGGTGCCGAAACGCGGATGCCCTTTCGCGATACGCACGAACTGCGGGTGGAACCCGGCGATACCGTACGGATCCTCGAACGCTTCTTCTGATCGTCAGCCGGTGCGGGCAGAGACGTCGCGCGCGCATGGGCGCGCGCTGCCCTTTTGCGTGGACTCAAGCCGAGATTCCGTACCTTTTTAGGACAAAACGGGCGACATTGCCGTTCGAGCGTAGTGGCGACCGACCGCTACCTGTATGGTCTATTGATATTCCCATATCGCAAGTTATTCAATAACAAGGGTTTTTACCTACCGTCGTAGCGGATAGGGGAAATTGGTTGACACCGCGAGTCTCAAGTTTAACGCTAACCATCTATTAGGATTTACAAAATCTTAAAAAATGATAGCCCGTAGACAACTCGGATTTACCGAGCGACTCAGGGATCAAGGAAACTCAACATGCCCGACGGTTTGGTGGATGGCGTTGCAACGGCGCCGGATAAGTACGGTAACGTTCAGGGTAACGGCGGAGCCGTCGACAAGATGGCTGGTGGCTCGGGCAACGACACGCTGGAGGGACAGGCGACGTTCAACCAGTATTACGGCGGTGACGGCAACGATACGTTCAAGCTGAACGCGAAGTTCGCTGAACTCGGCGGCACCCATCAGGGCCAGTCGACCGCATATGGCGACCAGTTCGCTTACATCACCGATTTCCAGGGTGCGGGCGTTTCGGGTGGCGATTTCGTCAACTTCAGCGGTTTCGTCGCGTCCTCGCTGACGCTGACCCACACCGGTGCGACGAGCGCGTCGGGTGCAACGCTGTACTATTATTCGGTCACTGACACGGCCAACCACGTGTTCAACTTCACGATCAATTCGTTGGACGGCAAGGCGCTCGGTCAGGGCGACTTCGGCTTCTATTGATCGCCCGAATACACAAGTTAGGAAAAGGGGAGGGTTTACCCTCCCCTTTTTTTGTCTGTTTCGGAGAGACGGTAGCCCGGCATAGAAGGTCGGCGAGCCTCTGCCTGGATTAGGACCGTCCAGGACCTAGTGGCGATTTGTAAAGCCGACCCGACTGGCGCCACATTTCGGAACCGATCCAGCTCGCCCGTGTCAGCGAATTGTGGGCTACTCCGGTATAGGGGTGTATGACGCAGGCCCGCTCCGTGCCCAAGAACCTGCACGGTCTCAAGCGCACATTGCCCGCAGCTTAAGCGAACTGCCGTCGATCCATGGTTCGACAGGCGACCTCGGCCGGCAAGTTACCAGGACGAGAGGCATCGGTCGGACGACACCGCGCCCCTGATGCCCTATCTCGTCACGCTCAATGCTCGCGACCGCTCCGCCACAAGGACTGGTTGATCGGCTCGACCAGATATTGGAACAATGTCCGCTTGCGCAGGGGCACCAGGACCTGGACCGGCAAGCCGGCCTTGATGCCGTCGCCGCCGCCCTTGATCCGCTTCACGGTCTGAATATCCGACAGCGGGACGGTCACTTCGCCCGTATAATAATGGGTGCCCGTCTTCTCGTCGGTGAAGCTGTCGGCGGACAGGCGTGTGACCTTGCCTTCGAACACCGGCATGTTGCGCT
>CAXTVB010000212.1:0-5092 GCA_964247555.1 uncultured Sphingomonas sp.
GTGTAGATCTCGGTGGTCGCGGTCTCATTCAAAAACGCGGGGTCGAACAGGACTTCGTTCTCGAAATAGAAGATCGCGCCCCAATTCTCCATCGCACCGAAGAACTGGCTGGAACCGGGCCCCGCGATCATGTCGAGCTTGGGCAGCGGATAGGGCTGGCCGAAATAATTGTTATAATAAGCCAGGATACGCTTCGCCTGCGATAGCGCGTAATCGCCTTGGTCCGACACGCCGCGGCGCGTGATGACCCCGATCTCGACCTTGCCGGCCTTGATCGTCTTGCGCTCCAGGTCACCCATGCCGAGGAACAGGAGGTAGCTGGACATGACGGGCGTTTCGCCGAACCGGTATAGCTGGCTGCCGTCCGCCTGCTTCGCGATGGATGCGGCGGGCATATTCGAAAACGCGATCTGGCCACCGGGTGCGACCGTGCTCAGGCGGAAGCGCGCCTTGAACGACGGTTCGTCCCACATCGGCGCGAAGCGGCGCGCGTCGGGTGCCTCGAACTGGGTCGCGAGCATCTGCGCCTTCGACCCGTCGGTATTGGTGTAATCGATCGCGAACAGCCCGGCCGCGGATGTCCCTATCGTCCCCTTCCATGCGAAGGTCATCGTGTGCCGGCCGGCGCGCGCCGCGATCGGCAGCTTCACGGTCAGCGTCTGCGCCGCCGGGTCGAGCTTGTACAAGGACGTCACCCCGTCGAACTGCACGTCGCTGAAGACCAGATCGGCGGCGTTCAGCTGGATCGTCGTGGTCGACTGCTTGACGTCGATCGTCGCGGTCTCGGTGCCGGTGAAGGTCATCGACTTCGCGTCCGGCTTCACCGTGATGTCGTAGAGGACGGGCGCGACGTTGGTCGGCAACCGGCCGTTCGCGGCGAGCGCGGGGACGGACACGGTGGCGGCGAGCATGATCGACAGCGACACGGCGAATTTCATGGGGTTGGGCTCTCCTGTTGTACCGCAGACCTAACGAGTCCGCGTACGCTCCGCAAACGCCCTTGCTGGACAGTGCAGCGGGTTGCGGTATGAAACCGGTCCATGACCCTTCCCGCCATCTTGTCGTCGCTTCGGCTGCCCGTCATCGGATCGCCGCTGTTCATCATCTCCGGGCCCGACCTGGTGATCGCGCAGTGCAAGGCGGGGATCGTCGGATCGTTCCCCGCACTCAACGCGCGGCCGCAGGCGCTGCTCGACGAGTGGCTTCACCGCATCACCGAGGAACTGGCCGCGCACAACCGCGCGCACCCGGACACGCCCGCCGCCCCTTTCGCGGTGAACCAGATCGTCCACAAGTCGAACGACCGGCTCGAGGCCGATCTGGCGACCTGTGCGAAATGGCAGGTGCCGATCGTCATCACCTCGCTCGGCGCGCGGGAGGACCTGAACACCGCGGTCCACGGCTGGGGCGGCATCACGCTGCACGACATCATCGACGATCGCTATGCGCACAAGGCGGTCGAAAAGGGCGCGGACGGCCTGATCGCGGTGGCGGCGGGCGCCGGTGGGCATGCGGGGCGGCTGTCGCCCTTCGCGCTGATCTCCGAGATCCGCCAGTGGTTCGACGGTCCCCTCGCCTTGTCGGGATCGATCGCGACCGGCGGCGCGATCCTGGCGGCGCAGGCGATGGGCGCGGACCTCGCCTATATCGGCTCTCCCTTCATCGCCACCACCGAGGCGAATGCGGAGGAGAATTACAAACAGGGCATCGTCGAGGGCCGTGCGAGCGACATCATCTATTCCAATCTGTTCACCGGCGTGCACGGCAATTACCTGCGCCAGTCGATCGAGGCGGCGGGCCTTGATCCCGACAACCTGCCCGAGGGCGATCTGAAGACGATGAACTTCGGCGGCGGCAATTCCAGCAAGGCCAAGGCCTGGCGTGACATCTGGGGATCGGGCCAGGGCATCGGATCGGTCGATCGGGTCGAGCCGGTGGCGGAGCGGGTGGCGCGGCTGAGCGCGGAATATGCGGCGGCCCGGGGGCGGTTGGAAATCTGAATTCCACCTGACGCAGCGAGTAGCTCGCCTGCTCGCTTGGTCTTTCCCCTCCGGACCGCGACGTCGGCCTCAGAACGCCAGCGCCAGCCTTTGCTGCATCGACCGCGCCGGGCTGATCGCCGCCATGTCCAGTTCCTGCACAGCATCGAGCCGCGCGACCCGGCGGTGGAGATCGATGCTGGCGTCGATCAGGCGGCGGGCTCCGAGCGGCATGTCGGCGAGCGACAGCGCATCCGATACCGGTGCGGTGCCCAGCCGACGCGCCGGGTCCAGCGCCTCGCGCGGGCGCAGTTCGCCGGCGACGATGGCGCGCTGGGTCAGCAGCCACGCGATGGCGTGCATCAGCCGCGTCGTCACCTTCAGCGATTCGCAGCTGAACGCGACTCGCGCCATCGGCGGCAGCGCCTCGCGCTCCACGCGGCTGCCATCGTCGAAATAGCTGCGCGCTTCGTCGGCGAGCAGCATCGCCTCGACATACAGCGCATCGTGCAGCCGCCGCTGCACCCGCGATTCAATAAACCCCCCATTCATCGATTCATGCTCGCACGCGGACGCCGCGGTGCAAAGCACGATCCGTCGTATCGTCGATCGCTTCGTCTCGAAATGGCGCGGAAACCGCGCATTCGTTGGCACGCGGCGGATTTCTCCCGATCCGGCTCGGCATCACGCGATGATGTCGGGGATCAGTTCGTCCTCCAGCATCGCGATCTCGTCGCGCAGCCGCAGCTTGCGCTTCTTCAACCGTGCGGTGCGAAGCTGGTCGGAAGCCGCGGACAGGCGGAGTGCGTCGATCGCGGCGTCGAGGTCGCGATGTTCGGTCCGCAGGATGTCGAGCCGTGCAACGATTTGCGCTTCGTCCATCGGCGGCCCTTTCGCGGTCGATATCCGGTCTGCCCTAGCAAACCCCACCGCCCCCGCGCGAGCGCCAAATGGCGCGCCAACGGATCGTCGCGAATTCTTGTTCGGCCTGTCGCGACGGCGTCATCGGGGGGCGACTTTTGGCGGCGATGGTGGTTTACTCCGTTCCCCCAACCGAATGCAGGAGGCAACGACCCATGCAGACGACTCACCAGACCGCGCTGGAAACCAAGCACGCGACGATCGATCGCAGGATCGCGGAGGAATCCCGCCGGCCGCTGCCGGACACGGCGATCCTGGCGGATTTGAAAAAGCAGAAGCTGCATCTGAAGGAAGAGATCGTCGGGCTTCACTGACCCATCGCAGCGAACACCCCGGCGCGACGTCGGGGTGTTCGGACGCTCAGCAACCAAGGCGATGCCACACCGGTAGAGGCCGGGGTCCAGCCGCCCCCGGTTCTGATTATGGATGGCACCGCGTCGTTAGGGTCGTCTCGCAGCTGGGCGCCGGCCTTCGCCCGGGGGCCGCATATCCTACGTTTCGCGCGTGAAACACCTTGCCACCATTAGCGTGGGAAGAGCGGCGCCTTTGCGTAGACCGGCGTCTTCGCGCCGCGGCCGACCGGAATGCGGGCCAGCCGCGGATCGATCTTGCGGTCGAACACGATGCCCATCCGACCCTCGGCGCACCAGGCAACCTTGCCGGTCAGGTCGGATATGCCGCGCAGCTCGATCGCGACCGGCGTACCCGGGTCCACCACCCGCCCCAGCTCCGCCATCAATCCACCCTCGGACAGGTTGCGGACCCGCACGTCGCGCGCGGTCGGTTCGTCGCGAAGCGTGATCGATGCCTGCAGGAACAGGCTGTCGCGCTTGCGCTTGCGTTGTCCGTCCTCCGCAGGGACGGTACCCGGCGTCAACGGCCCACGGTTGATGCTATCCATGCCAGCCGTCTCGCGATCCACCAGTTTGTTTGTCGCGACCGGCTTATCGCCGTTGGGTAGCGAAAGCGTTAAGGACGCATCAATCCTCGCGTGACACCTTTTCGTGGCGTTCGTGCCGTTCCTGGGCCTCGACCGTCATCGTCGCGATCGGACGCGCTTCCAGCCGGGCCAGGCTGATCGGTTCGCCGGTGACTTCGCAAAAGCCATATTCGCCCTCGTCGATCCGGCGGATCGCGGCGTCGATCTTGGAAATCAGCTTGCGCTGCCGATCGCGGGTGCGCAGTTCGATCGACCAGTCGGTCTCGCTCGATGCGCGATCGGTCAGGTCCGCCTCGCGAAGGCTGTCGATCTGAAGCTGCGACAGCGTGCCCTGTGCCTCCAGCAGGATGGCATCCTTCCACGCCATCAGCTTGCGTCGGAAATACGCCTGCTGGCGCAAGCTCATGAATGGCTCGTCCGGTGTCGGGCGATACCCGGTGTCCGCATCGTTGGCGGCGGTGGTGTCGAAATTGCCGATTTGCTCTACGCGATTCACTAGCGTTGCCATGCCCATCTCCCCTTCGGCACCGACACGGCTGACGTAGCGTCGGTAGACCGCCCCCCAATATTAGGCGCGCCTATACGCGCGCACTTCGCCTGTCACAAGCGCCCAGGAAGACGATCGTGTCGCAGCCGTGATATGGTTGATTTGGCGGAAGTCGGGAACGGCGAGATGGCCCCCGCCTGTTCCACGTTGGCACATTAACCCATATATTGGTGAGACATAGCAGAAGATTCCGGCCCGCCCTCCGGATAACGTCCTTAATGCGCTTGCGCTTAATCCTTTGTTTTGCACTTGGTTGCATAGCGAGTTTGCGTTGCGGAAACCCGGACCTGGCGCAGGGGATGTGCCGGCAACGAGAAAGAGAATGCTATGTCGGTGCGGATGGCCTTGGCGAAACTTTGCGCATGCGCTTGCGGCGGTGCCGTGCTGGGCGGAGGCGCCGTACACATGGCCGAAAAGCCGCGGCCCCATGTCTATGCAAAGCATGTCGTCCGCCGCGTGACGACCGCGCAGGTCGCGAGCCGCGGACCGCGTCGCATCGTGACCACGACCACGACCCGCGGCGCCTGCGCCCCGGGGATGGCGATCCACGTCCTGTTTGAACAGGTTAACGCATGTCGATCCAGCCCGCCGCCGATGCTTCCTGGATCGGCATGGAGGCGCAGCTCGCGACGCACGGGTATGCGACCGGTGCGGGCGGCGGCGCGAACGTGACCGAGGCCTGGGCGTGGGCGGACGGGGCGGGCG